>NZ_DALZYO010000039.1:0-53031 GCF_031988165.1 Neobacillus sp. | reverse complement strand
TTGTCAATGGAACAACAGCAAAAGTTGAAAATGGAACCTATTCCGCCAGAATTATTCTGGATGAAGGAATCAATCAAATCAAGGTTTTGGCCAAAGATAAGGCAGGAAACACGACGGAAAAATCGTTAAAAGTTGATGTGAAATACACGGCACCATTGATTAAAAATGTAAAACCTTCTGAAGATAAGGAAATGAAGAAGGGTGAAAGTGTAAAGATTGAGTTTACAAGTGAGCCTGGTTTGAAAGCATCATTCTTCACGAATGGAACAGAGCTTCCAATGATAGAGGTTTCACCAGGATATTATGTCGGATATTACACCGCTACGAAGGATAAGATAGCCGACGGTGCCATCATTGAGGTGAAGGCTGTGGATTCCTATGGCAATGAGTTAAGACAAACAGCTGACGGAAAATTGTATATTAATGTGAAGAAAAAGAAATAAAGGAAAGTTAGCATCATTTATATCAAAAGGAGCTCTCCACTTTTGAACTGTGCCCCCAATTATGGACAGTTTAAAAAAGCACCTATGCAGCTAGTAAGTGGCCCCGATACTGTACCGGTGCCATTTTATTTAAGTCCCATTGATAACGGTGATGGTTATATTCCAGAATTACTCGATCTACTTCTTTCGTAACATCTCCTAAATTATCAAATGATTTATACTCTGCTAAATCCTTAAAGAAAATGTTATTGAAAACTACATTATAATATGATACATTTAATGGAAATTAGAGGTGAGTTTTTATGCGTTCATTTAAGAAGACAATTATCTCGTTCTCACAACTACATCATCATATCAAGTAGCCTTGCTATTCGATTTATAAAAATCGCAAATAGGAAGGCTATTTATTATTAAACCGTATTTGATTAAGTTCAACACTTAAATCAAGTGCGGTTTTTTATTTTTATAAAAAAATTTGGAGGTAAAGAAAATGAAGAAAATGGATTATCAAAATGTAAAGGGTACACTAGATTACTTACCGTATGCTGAAGTAGTAAGAAGGGGCATTAGAAGAACATTAGAAGACGTTTTTATCCAATACGGATGTAAACCACTGGAAACACCTATATTAAATTACACAGAATTACTTGCTTCTAAATATGGTGGTGGTGCCGAAATATTAGAAGAAATGTACACATTAACTGATAGAGGTGAAAGAGATTTAGCTTTACGATATGACCTCACTATACCGTTTGCAAAAGTTATTGCATTGAACCCAACACTTAAGATGCCTTTTAAGAGATATGAAATTGGTAAAGTATTTAGAGATGGACCAATAAAAACGGGAAGGTTTCGAGAATTTACACAATGCGATGTTGATATTGTAGGTGTAGATTCACAAATAGCAGAAGCTGAATTAATGGTTATGGCATTGGATGCATTTAGCAAGCTTGATTTAAAGGTAACGATCCAATATAACAATCGAAAATTACTAACTGGAATGCTTGATGGATTTGGCACAGAATCTGAAAAAATCAATAAAGTAGTTTTAATTCTAGATAAACTTGAAAAAGTCGGTTTAGAAGCTGTAATTTCTGAGCTTAATGGTCAAGGATTATCAAATTCAACGATTATTTTAATTAAACAATTTTTGACTGATGAAAGGAATACAAGTTTCAGCTACTTTGAATCATTTTCCAAACAAAATGAACAGGTGAGGCAAGGTTTAAATGAATTAAAAGAGCTAGAATCCTATCTAGAATTTCTAAGTGTTAATAACCAATGTTTATTTAATCCATTCTTAGCAAGAGGTTTAGAGATATACACGGGTACTATTTATGAAATATTCTTATCTGACCAATCTATTAAATCAAGTATTGGGAGTGGCGGAAGATATGATAATGCAATTGGTGGGTTGATAGGTACAAACGAAAACTTTTCAACAGTAGGAATATCATTCGGCTTAGATGTAATTTATACTGCTATGAGTTCATCTGATAAAGAATTAAATGATAATCCTTATGTAGATTATTATATAATTCCATTAGGTACTCAAAAAGAAGCCTTATTGGTAGCAAATGATTTAAGAAAAGAAGGCTATAAAGTCGAATATGAAATGAGTAATAAAAAATTAGGAAAAGCTCTTGAGAAAGCAAATAAAGAAAAGGTTCGCAATGTTATTATTATTGGTGAAGATGAAGTCAAAAATAATCAGTTTAAAATTAAAGATATGTTTTCAGGTGATGAAAGAATTGAATCATATCAGTTTAGGTGACTTTGAACAAAATTCCTTTTTCAAGAAACGGGTACGTTAGCGTTCAATAAGAAATCACCCAAAAATTTTGTAATAATAGTAAAATGAATATAAAGATTTACTTTGTGGTAGTTATTGGCAGGTTAGTGAATTATTTGAATGTAATAATGAGGTGTTTGCTTGGATTGGTTTAATTTACGATTAATAGGTATTATTTTTAAAAAGCTAAAAATGCAATATAATGGGAATTAAGAGAATAAAAAGGATTGTTTTTATTAAATGCTATCTTAAATAAAGGCGGTGAAATTAATGCGAATTTTAGAATTTTTTTTTGTAAAAGGGGAACCAACCAAGAAGGATATGACTTTTAAAAATCTATTAATTTCTTATCTAATTTCTGTTGTCCTTTCAGTTTTAACTTTATCGTGTCTTCGTGCCAACGGTATTAATATTCGTAGCAACAGTATTCTTGGATGTGTTATTTCTATAGTGATATATATCTTGTGTTTCTATGCGATAAAAAGGTATAAAGCAAAAAAATAAAATAACATTGTGAAATATTACACTTAAGCTCTAACGGGGTGCGATAGTTGAAGATGACATTTTTTAGTAAACCAAAAGTTTGAAGGTGCGAACTTGGGATTATTTATATAATGTGAGAAAGGCTGTGAAGTTATTTGAGGGGTTATAAAGCAATGCTATTTGATTTAGATGATACCTTACTTGATAGGGATAAGGCAGTAGATAAATTGTTTTCAATTATTTTAGAGAAGTGTTATGAGGATGTTAAACAACATTCAGTAAAAAACGAAATGTTGCAGAAATTCAAGGAATATGATAAAAGAAGCTATGGCTACAGTGACAAAGTAAAAGTTTTGGAATCATTTTTTGATGAATTTCCACCAAAATATAGATTGCCACGCAATTACATTCAAGATTTTTGGAATAATAATTTTCCTCATTGTTTTTCTATAAACCAAAATACTATAAATATCATAAATACTATAAAGATGCATGTTAATGTTGCAATTATAACAAATGGCTCAACTCAGAGACAAAAGGCTAAAATAATTAACACCAATTTAAATAGTTGTTTTGATATAATAATTATTTCTGAAGAAGTGGGATTTAGTAAACCTGACAAACGTATATTTGAATTAGCATTAAATAAGCTTAATGTGCAACCGGAAGCAGCATTATTCGTTGGAGATGACATAGAAAAGGATATTGGTGGTTGTCAAAATGCAAATATAAAGGGCATATGGTTCAATCCTTATATGATCAAGAATGATACCGAAATAAAACCATATGCCGAGATCAATTCTTTTGATAGATTATTAAGTTATTTTACATAATAAACATAATCAGAAGACAACTTTTGTTGATATTTCCTAAACTGAAAGAATCCAGTTGGAAATAGCATTTATAACTTGTTTGTTTACACGTTGTGTAACCTTATACTCTTTGATTCCAGCAAAATTTTCACCTTCTGTATCAATTCGTGGAGCTTAACGAGGGACTGACCCCATTGGCCGAATGGCGCAAAATTAATAGCCAACCTCGACCGAAGCGACAACTATGTACATCAAATCATTTTTATCTCCTTTTTCCTCGAGGACAATCCCGCTGGTTGTCATCATACCACCATTCATTACTTCCAATATAACCTTCCCATATGGCAAGGCTTCTTTTACAGCCGTAATATCGAGTTTTTCTTTATCACAAGGAACGGCGAGTTTCACATTCACTCTCATATTATCTAAACTGTTTTCTGGTAGCACCGAACGAATACCTGGCATCGAATTAAAGTGAATGGCATTTTTTACTGCTCGAACTGCTACATGGGTAATATTTTGACCGTGAATATCAATCCCCATCCCGGTTTCAATAAAAATTTATTTTTCCATAATTGATTCATCTTCCATTCCTTTTGCATTTACCACTCTATTTTACTGTTTTTCATTAACTATTTTAAATACTAGTTCGTATTCTTAGAGGAATTATTCTATTTTTGAATTGTGGAACCATAAAAAAGTTTGGAGTATTTTACAAAAATATCTTGTACATAGATATTCTATGTAATAATATTTTATATATACAGAGAATTTCTATGTATCGAAAAGTAATTACTCTTATTCTCCTAAGTATTCAAATATTCTCAAAGCGTTCATGCCAATGCCTTTGAAAACATTCTGGAGCAATACACACCTAACTGTCATAAAGCTATTCGAGCCTTTTACGACAAGTACGGATATCCGCTCAGTAGGCATATCCAATCTAAATGGTCTGCCGATATTGTCTACCTCATAATGAAGCCATTAGAATGGTTGTTCCTCCTTGTGCTGTATTCAGTCGACCATAAACCGGAAAACCGGATACATATTCAGTATAGTGAGTTGAGAAAGTGATTAGGAATACGACAAGTTTTTAGCGAGAGACATGCTATAGAGTCAATCTTCCATTGAACTTATACTTAAACGTATGTGGGGGGACTGACCCCATTTTTTGGCCTGACTTAAGGATTTCAATTTTTCGATGTAACAAATGACATGCTGTTTTATTTTTCTAATATCTGTACAATAAAGGTATTCAACAAAATTATTTGACGAAAGAGGCTTACATATGAAAATTGATTTACCAAAAATTTCAGCTGAATTACCTACAAGGAATTTCCAGGATATTTTTTACGAAGAAGATCCAGAACTAGAAATGTGTCAGGTCATTGATTCTGTTTTTGAAAATGAAAAGGTTGGCAGAGTGCGATTATCGAATATGGTAATTAAGAATTGCCGGTTCAATCATACCGATTTTAAAGGTATTGACATAACAGATGTCTGGTTTGAAAACTGCGATCTATCCAATGCCAATTTGAGCAAGTCTTCGATCCACAGGGTTGTATTTAAAAACAGTAAATTAGTAGGTGTGGATTTTACTGAATCACGTTTTGGAAATGTACAATTTGAAGATTCTGTATTAAACTTGTCGGCATTCGGAAATTCAAAGCTAGAAAAAGTAATCTTTAAAGATTCTGCATTAAAAAGTACAGATTTTTATGACTGTAAACTGAAAAGCGTTGAATTTCAGGTTTGTAATCTTGATGGAGCAAACTTTGATCAAACATCACTAAAGGGCATCGATATTAGTTCTTCTACTTTCGATACACTGACGGTTTCGATCGATGATTTAAAAGGATGCAAAGTATCATCCTATCAAGCTATTCAATTTGCTACACTAATGGGTTTGATTATTAAAGATTAAGAAATGTTGGTGCCTGACACCCAGTATGAAGAGTTAGCTCAGCGGGTGTCAGGCACCGATAAAAGAGGGAGTATTAACAAAGTGAAAAAGATCATTCTAGGAATAACCGCCGCTATGATAATTTGCTTAGTCATCGGCTTAATCATTTACCAAAATTCAGCCGAAACTGCACCATTAAAGCTAGATCAGATGAACGAAGTGCAGGACAATCAAGCAGATCAAAAGGAACAAGCTCTACATGCTGAACACACCATTGATTATTCTCTTCAAAGTGATGAACTAAAAATTACATATGATAAAGGCAAAAGCTGGACGACCGTTCCTATTGAAAAAGATAAATTATTTGAAGGCGAGTATAGTGGGAATAAACAAGAACTTATTGAAAATAGCTATATCCTTTCAAAAAATCGTTCTGACTTTTTATACTCAGATGGCCCCGGCTGGTCCGACAAAAATATCATCTTGACGTATTCCCTTGACCAGGGTAAGCATTGGCAGGATGTCGTAGTTACTGATCATTATCCATCACTTCGGTTCCGAAAAGTAAATTTTTTAAATGAGAATTTTGGCTATGTCATTCTTTCCGGAGATCGGACTATGTCACAGGAAATGTCAAATGTTTATGTAACCCATGATGGTGGCAAGTCTTGGAGTGAGACGAATTCATCGAATGTGACAAGGTTAATTTCAGACGGAGACTTTGTGGATGAACATACAGGTTTTTTATCATATGGATTTATTAATCCAGAAGAACCTGACCTTTATGTGACGCAAGATGGTGGGGATTCCTGGATGAAAGCAACGATTACTATTCCCGTTCAATATCATAAGATATTTGTTACGGCTGAACTGCCCTTTAAAGAAGAGGATCATTTAGCCGTCTTCATCAATCAAGGGCCTAACGGCGATTATGAAGGCGGAAAAGTAAAAGGGAAGTTTCTTTCGAATGATAACGGGAAAACATGGGAGTTTTCCATGGAGGTAAAACCAAATGAACAAGGATCAAATTAGAAAAATATGCGGTTGGGTACTCTTCTTTTTATCAATAGGCTTTTTCTGTTTGCAAATGGGATATCTGTTCTTACACTCAAGATTTCAAATTGAATATAGCGATAATCGGCTATTTTATGTCGTCAATATCGTTTCTGTACTCTGTTTAGGACTGGCAGTCTATTTTCTGCTTGCATTTGCAAAAAAGCCGAAAATGATTGGAGCAGGGGTGTTGGTTCTTTTTATCATTATTAATGTGAGCCTGCTTTTAAATAGCAATCATCAAATTAAAAATATAGTAAGCATTTCTCCTGATTTCAAACATGTCATGTCAATCAAAGAAAATACAGATACTGGAGAAGCCATATTTAATCGAACTTATTATGGGATTCTGGCACTCCCTAAGGAAAGATTACCTTATGCAACGACGAAAGAAATTAAGGTAAAATGGATAGCAAATGATGTTGCGGCGGTTACATATAAAGCAAAAGATCATTCCATCCACCAATACATTGGCACCTATGGTGATCGGGGAGGCGGAGGGTATTATTATGTGGGCCCATCCATTTACGGTCACTGGCAGGGCAACAATGCAGAGGTTATTAGTAATAAAGAGGGAATATCTGTTTTCACTAATGGGAAAATAGAAAAATTCGATTGGGATCATATCGTTCAGTTCGGAACGCTTGCAGTTGTTCTAATGGCCAATGATCAGGCTGTTTGGACGATATCATTAAATGAAAATTTTGAGGTCCATTCCGCAGCAGATGTCCCGCCAACAGGTGACATTAGTCTATATAAAGCATCAATAGAGAAAAATGAGCCAATTATATTGTATTATAAATCTTCAAATCTCTAATTTTTAGGGACAGTCCCGCGGAAACGAAAGGTTAAACGTCCGAGTGGGACTGACCATTTTTTCCTTGTAACCTAAAGAAAATATTTTTTTATGTTTTTGCACGATCTTAGTCCAGCATTACTGAAAACATATAGCGAGCTGAAAATAAAGGGATAAGATGAATTAGCTGCAATGCTGATAAAAAAATGAAGGAAAGGAATGATTGACGATTCTTATAACGGTCTTATTTACAGTACTGTTTATCATTGGAAACTACTATTTAATTCGAAATCTAGTAAATTTGAAAATGGCTGCTGATGCCTCAAAGGCTGCACTTTATCCTATAACTGAAAGTGAGTTTGATGGCATTATCATTCCAAATGAATGGAAACAGATGGAGCCAATAACCAAAAAAACAAAGTCCTACCGATATGTTAAATGGGGCACTATTGCATCCCTTGGTTTACTGACAATCCTTTTAGTGATGGTCCTAACTACTGATTGGTTCGGATCGTCTTATTTCAGTTTGGCATATTTGTTTTTCATCATTATGAAATCAGTTCGCCATCGCGGCAATCTCTTTATTTTACCTAAAGGGATCATTCTTAATGGGAAATTGGTTTCTTACAATCAAATTAAACATTATGAGACAGAACAAATCGTTCGCTGGCATGCTTTGTATGGTCTTGATGAAAAAGTGAACAATGCCTTTAAGTTGACATTTAGACTGAAAAGGACGATTTTCGATCCTCCATTCATAGTTGTAAAGAATGTGGAACAGTTTGAACATATTAATGGATTGCTTCACCAGAAAGGGGTTAAATTTAAACAAAACTCGCCAAATCGAGGTGCCTGACCCTTTAGTCATCAAGTTAAGTCCAATTTTCGCAAAAAAGACCTTTTCTTTCTTTGAAACTAATAGAAAGGTAGGTCTTTTTATATGGAATCGAACATTTTTATTTTTCTAAAATAATGTTATGGTAATATCTACATTTTCTTGCGCTTTTATTATAATCCTTGTTTTTCTTTAAAATAACAGTAAAAATCTGTCATTTCAAAATTGTCAAAATAGGTTGAATTTCTTTCGTTAGAATAGTATTATTAATCACGGAAAAGTTCAATTAAGGATGGTACATTTCTACTATCAGAAATTTTACGTCAGGGTGGGGCAGATTATATGCAAAATAAATTACCTTTTTCAAGGTATTTCATTATAGGAGTTATGTTGTTTGCTTTATTTTTTGGTGCAGGAAACTTAATTTTTCCAGCAGGACTTGGGCAAAATGCAGGATCAAACATTTGGATGGCGATTGGAGGATTCTTGATAACTGGAATCGGACTGCCATTCCTTGGGATTTTGGCAATGGGTTTTTCCGGAAGTAAGAACTTACAAGAGCTTGCAGGTCGGATTCATCCTCTCTATGGGGTGATTTTTACCTCATTGCTTTATTTAACGATTGGACCATTTTTTGCAGCACCTAGAACAGGAGCCGTTGCCTATGATATCGGGATTGCACCGTTTGTTGGTGATGGCATTGGACAAGTTGGATTAATTCTTTTCACATGTGTTTTCTTTATCGTCACATTGTGGTTTTCTTTAAATCCAGCAAAGATCGTTGACAATGTAGGAAAAATACTATCTCCTGGAATTATCATTCTAATTCTTGTTTTATTAGTCATGGTAATTGTAAAACCACTCGGATCAATTGGAGCACCACAAGAGTCTTATGCAAACGGTGCGTTCATGAAGGGCTTACTTGAAGGCTATAATACGATGGACGCACTTGCGTCACTTGTATTTGGGATTATTGTCATCAATGCGATTCGTTCGATGGGTGTAACGTCTACTCGCGGAATCCTTTCGGCATCGGCTAAATCCGGAATTGTCGCAATTATTTTTCTAGGTATCATCTATGTAGGTATTGCCTATTTAGGGGCAACGAGCACAGAAGCTTTCGGTCTGTTTGATACAGGGGGACAAGTCCTCGGAAAAGCAGCATCTTATTATTTTGGATCGTTAGGAACAGTTATGTTATCGATTATTATCATCCTTGCCTGTTTGACGACGAGTATCGGATTGATGACGGCCTGCGGAGAATACTTCCATACTCTATTTCCTAAATTAAGTTACAAAATGTGGGTTGTTTTCTTTTCACTTGTATCCTTCGTTGTTGCGAACTTTGGATTATCGAACATCATTCATTTCTCGATTCCAGTGTTAATGTTGTTATATCCATTGGCGGTCGCATTAATGCTGCTGACATTTTTATCAAAGCTATTTAAACATTCACGGATCGTATACGCAGCAGCCACCACCGTTACATTTATGATCAGTTTGATCGATAGCTTAAAGACATTCTGCCAGCTACTTGAAATTGAATATTTTGGGTGGTTAAAATCGATTATTTCATTTTATGAAAAAACATTGCCACTTTATAATGAAGGGCTTGGATGGCTGCTTCCAGTATTCCTTGCCATTTTGATTACGGGAGTGATTGTTCGAGTGCAGAATTTTACTGCCCTTCGACAAAAGAACAAAACAGAAGGGACCATTTAACATCTCCACAATGGTGGGGATGTTTTTTCAATTACAATTCAAGTATATTATAAAAATGTTATGTAAACTAATCATTCATTAACACATGCTTTTCAGCGTATGTCCCTGAAGATATAGCCAAACCGATCAAAGAAATTGTCAAAAAAAATATCTAGATTTCTGATGGTAGTAAATTTGTAAACATAGCAAGAAACAAACCTATTCTTTTATGGATAGGTTTGTTTCCTGTCAAACAGTTGAATTAAGTCTACAATTCTAATATTCCTGTACCAATCCTACAAGCATATGAGCCAGCTCGTGTCTTTTCCGCGAAGGGGACTGGCTTTCATGGATCCGTAGCCATCAAGCTTTTTAAAGAATGAAATAGATAAAGAATAGAGCAGCCAAAACGACTCGGTAATAGGCAAAAACGGTTAGACCGATTTTGCCTATTATTTTTAGGAATCCGACTGCTACCAACATGGCAACGACAAATGCGGTGATAAAACCAATAGCGAACAACGGTATGTCACTTGTATGTAAAAAGTCCAAACTCTTAATTAAATCTAGGCCAGTTGCACCCACCATAATAGGAAGTGCAATTAGAAAGGAAAATTCGGCCGCAGTTTTATGATTTGCTCCAGCGAGTAGGCCACCTGATATGGTAGATCCTGAACGAGAAAAACCTGGGATTACTGCTAAGCATTGATATAGTCCAATGATGAATGCTTGTTTGTAACTCAATTCATCAACGGTGGTAGAAGTGAATGTTCCATGCTTTTTTTCTGCAAAAATCATCAAAATGGCTCCCGCAACAAGACTGATAACGACAACCTTGGGAGAAAAAAGTTGAGTTTTTATGAAGTCATGCAACAATAACCCTGCTAATGCGGCAGGTATGACTCCTAAAATGATGTGTATGGCATCTAACTTTTTTACCGGTTTTCCAATCGTGCTGAAATTTAAAAGTGAGAGGTATCTTTTCCAATATAAAACTAAAATAGCAAGCATGGAACCAAGTTGTATGATGACCTCAAAAGTATTTGCCTTTTGTCCTGTAAACCCTAACAAGTTCCCCACTAAAATCAAGTGACCTGTAGATGATACAGGCAAGAATTCTGTTAATCCTTCTACGATTCCTAAAATAAAGGCGATGATATTTTCGTTCATGTTTTTCCTTCTTCCTATTCTTGTTTTCTTGTTTTCAATAAATAAGATAATGATACTTTTCATAAGAGAACACAAAATATTCGATTCTCTGTATAAGGAAGTATAGTATCAATAGTTTTTTTATTTCAAGTTACTAAAAAATAATTTACACAAAATTAACATTCCCATTCAATACCACTATTATCTCCAGTATAAGTATTTACCTGTATGAACAACGGTTTTTATTAAAATTTCATAATTGCCTTAGCTTATTTTGAGAACTGCCTAAAGTTTGAGGTCTATGTTTCATTAATGGACAAATTTCGCGGGACAAACGTTCTATAATGAGAACCATATAAAAATAACCATGGTGGACCACTATTAAGCACTAATGAGACTTGATGCAATACTGCATCAAATTTGATGCAAGATGCCATCATTTTCGAAATGGCCAATTAATGAATGCTTGTTTTTAGCGTTTACAAAGTTGGCACGAATCTTGCTTGGTATTTAAGTATGTGTGTTAAGAACATGCAAATATGGTTGAAAAAGGGAGGTTTAGACCTTGAAGGAAGTTATTGTATTAGGTGCTGCCGGAACGATTGGAAATGTTATTGTAAGAGATCTAGTTGAAAGTGGGGTGGAAGTAATTGGAGCCGATATGGATATGAACCGACTCCAACAACTAAAAAATGAGATAAATGCAAAAAATTTAGATGTTTATCCTTTAGATATTAGAGATTATAAGAAAACGACTGATCTATTAAAAAAAGCTAAGGTTTGCGTGAATGCCACCAATTATATGTTTAACATTGATGTAATGATAATGGCGGCTGCTGCAAAAGTAGATGTCCTTGATTTAGGTGGACTATATAACTTAACGAAAGAACAACTTAAATATGATGCAGTTATGAAGGAGGCAGGAGTTCTTTCCATTCCAGGTATGGGGTCTGACCCGGGTATTTCCAATATTTTAAGTCGATATGGAGTTGAACAATTAGATACTGCGGAGGAAATCCATATTCGTTATGGGTCCACAACTACAGGAGCCACATTCCCCTTTGCAATTGATACGATCATAGACGAGGCTACCAAAAATGCTATGGTTGTGAAAAATGGCCAATTATATGAAATATCTCCTTTGAGTGACGAAGAAGATACAATATTTAATGAAAAACTTGGTGTTCAAAGAACATATTCAATTCTTCATTCTGAGTTAGCTACTTTACCTCTAAGTTTTCCACAAGTAAAAGAAATAACCTATAAAGATACATGGGATCCTTCAACAATTGAAAAGATCAAAATGCTAGAACAATTTGGGCTACTCAATAATGATCGTAGTAATAACTCTCTCTCTGCTAGACAAAAGTTAGTGACCTTGCTTAAAGAAACGATTTCTGAAAATCCTCAGTGGGGAACAGATGAACTAATGGTTGAAGTAAAAGGAATGAAGGCAGGAAAAAAAGCTTCAATTAAATTGGAATTATTATGTGGCTGGCAAGAAAAGTGGAATATTAATGCATTAGCTTATGTTACCAGTATGCCGGCATCAGTGGTAGCTCAAATGTTATTAAATAAAGAAATCGAAGGAACAGGTGTAAAACCGCCTGAACAATGTATTGACCCATCGAAGTTTATTTCCTACTTAACTCAAAAGAATATCACTTTACTCTCCACTTATTGTGAAACAGAACAAATTCAAAAAAATCCACAAAAGATACTATCTAATATCTAAAAAAATAGTAGTTTCATAGTGAGATAGAACCTTCATTACCTCGTTATTCAGCAAAATACTTATATTAAATCTGGTAAAGGCATCCATTAAATTTCATATAAAAATAAAAATTTAAAAAGGAGTTGTTCATATGCAAACAAAAACGGCAGTATTAAGAAATTTTATTTATGGGGAATGGTCAGAGTCAGCTAGTACGAACGTACGTGAGATCGTTTCTCCTGTTACGGGTGAAATCATTTACCGAACTCCAGATTCCACTGAAGAAGAAATTGATGCTGCGGTTGCAGCAGCTCGAAAGGCTCAAGTCCCTTGGGAAGCTGCTACAGCTTGGGAACGTGGTCGCGTTTGTTATGCAATCGCTGATGCAATTGATCGGAATAAAGAAAAATTAAGCCGTGCACTTACTCTTGAACAAGGGAAGCCATATGAAGTTGAATCACTGCCAGATATTGAAGAATCAGCAGAACTATTTAGAATTGCCGCAGAAGATGCTAAACGGATGGAAACAGCCATTATCCCCTCTCAAGATAAAAATAAACGAATTTTTACCTTCCGCAAAGCAAATGGTGTTTATGGAATTATTATTCCGTGGAACTTCCCAACTCTTATGCTAGCAGAGTTTGTAGCTCCAGCTATTGCAGCAGGAAATACAATCGTTCTTAAACCTTCAGAGTATACTCCAGGAATTATTAGTCTCTTTACAGAAATTATGCATGAAGCTGACATCCCGCCAGGAGTGTTTAACTTAGTCTATGGCGACGGGAAGGTAGGACAACAACTTATTGAACATCCAGGCGTTGATGCACTAGGATTTATTGGCTCTCATACTACTGCTGAAAAAATAGTCCGTGCAGCTGGATTAAAACCATCAATTATTGAAGCAAGTGGTAATGGTCCAACTATTGTTTGCGAAGATGCTGATCTTGATGCTGCAGCTAAAGGAGCTGTTCACGGAGGATTCTTTAATGCAGGGCAAGTGTGTTGTGCTACAGCACGAGTTCTTGTTCATGAAAATGTTCACGATGCTTTCGTAGAACGTGTAGTTGAAGAAGCAAAAAAATGGTCGTTAGGAGATCCATTTGATATTTCAACTAAAGTTGGACCAATGAACAATGAAGCAGTAGCTTCAAAAATGGAATCACATATTCAAGATGCACTTGAAAAAGGTGCAGACGTTCTTTTAGGAGGTAGGAGAGCAACAAATTATCCAACCAATCTTTATTTCCAACCTACTGTTATAGATAATGTTGGATTAGATACTTTAATTAATAAGCACGAGACTTTCGGACCAATTGTACCAATCATAACTGTTAAGAGTGATGAAGAGGCTATTGAAATTGGTAATGATTCAGATTTAGGATTACAGTCTGCTGTTTATACAAAAAGCTCTGCTCGTGCTTTCAAATACATGAATAGCTTACAAACTGGTAATACAATTATCAATGAACATGGAGGTTATTGGGAACCTCATGTACCATTTGGTGGCGCAGCTGGAACTAGAACAGGGTGGGGACGTATTGGTGGCAGATATACAATGTTAGATATGACATATCTTCGCACTGTTACTTGGGACTTCTCTTCTTAATCTTAAGCATCTGATGATGAAAATATGGTTGCGGACACCTGTTTCGCAACCTTATATGTAAATCACTTCCTAAGTTGAGTAAAATAGCTAACAAATTTCACATTGTTTTTTTCGGGAGTGAAATGTATGGATAATGGAAAATATCATATACGAAATGCTGTTTATATTCCATGGTCAACTACCATTGAGACAATTCTTCTCAAGGCATTAGAATTAGATTGTCAATGGTTCATTTTGCAAGAAAATGAAAAGACCATTGGATATATAAACAGATCCACTTTATATAAAAAAGTGAAAGATATCGGTTTCGAAAAGGCTTTATCATTACCTTTGGAAGAGCTTATGATGAAACCCTTACTTAATAATGACGGAGAAATAAGTTCATCAGAAAAGACTATGAACGCATCTATATTAAAAAGGGAATTTGAAAAAATAGAAAGTGTAATCGATTGGAATATTGGTGAACGAATAAGTAATCATATTGCTTCAGATAAATGGATACTTAAAGAATTAGAGACTATCTTTTATAATTTTTTCCACAATATACTCATTACTGACGGATATGGAAATATCACATTTGCTACGGCTGAAGATGACCAGCCATATTTGGGGAAAAATGTTTTTGATTTAGAAAGACAAAAAGAATTCTATCCTTCTGTTACTGCGAAAGTACTTAGTACAGGAAAAAGAGAACAAGGATTACAATATACAAAATCAGGAGAAGTTTTTGAAATTGAATCGGTTCCGATTAAGGATAATAACGGAAGAATTGTTCGTGTTATATCTATTACCAAAGATTCATCAGAGGTTACTGAGTTAACAGAAAAACTAAATGAAGTTAAAAACCTATTAACTAGTTATCAGCAAGAAGTGATAAGCATCCACCAAGAACATTCGAATAAAAAACCCTTTATTTACGCCAGTAAGGAAATGGAAAATTTAAATAACCTAATTAAATCTGTTGCATCCTTTGATACAACGGTTCTTATTTTAGGCGAAACTGGTGTTGGTAAAGAAGTAGTTGCCCATACCATTCATAGATTAAGTAATAGATATGACAAACCATTTATTGCAGTAAACTGTGGAGCTATACCCGAGAACTTGATGGAATCTGAACTATTTGGTTATGAGGAAGGTTCATTTTCTGGCGCTAGAAAGGGCGGAAAAACAGGAGTTTTCGAATTAGCTAACAATGGTACGGTATTTTTAGATGAAATTGCTGAGATGCCCTTGCACCTTCAAGTCAAACTTCTAAGGGTTTTACAAGAAAAAAAGGTAAAAAGAATAGGTGGATTACAAGAAAAACCTATAGATATGCGTATTATAGCAGCTACAAACCAAGACCTGGCAAAAAAAGTAAAAGAAAAGACCTTTCGAGAAGATCTATATTATCGACTTAATGTCGTTCCCATTAATATTCCCCCACTTAGAGAAAGAAAAGAAGACATAGAGGCTTTGACATTTTATTATCTTCCATTTTTCAACCAAAAATACAATAAGAATATTGAAATGAATGAGCTAATGTTAGAAAGATTAAAAAAGTATTCGTGGCCAGGTAATGTTCGTGAACTTCAAAATATAATGGAAAGATTGGCTATTACGGGTCAAGATGTTTCCTTTACTGTTAATCAACCATTGTCACTGTTAGCAAATGAGGTGGAAATGAGTGCAAATAGGAAGTTTCCACAATTATTTGATTTTCTTGAGAAAGCTGAACAGCAAATATTAGTAGAGGCAAAAACAAAAGCGAAAAATACGCGGGACATGGCTAATCTTTTGGGTGTTAATCAATCGACTATTGTTAGGAAATTAAAAAAGTATAATTTATAAGTTATTTGATACAATGATTCAACTATTTAACTAGAATTATCGGAATATTGATTATTTTCTAATTATATTTCTGATGTCTATCCTACTGATATTCGTTTTCAATAATTTAGGAGGTGCTTAACTATGGAGAATAGGAAAGTAAAAGGTCCATGGACAATGCTTTGGTTATCCTATTTAGCGTTAATAGGATGTTTTCTTCCTTATATTGGATACTCAACAAAAATAACTCAAATAATGGAGGACACATCCATTAGTTACGCTCAAACCGGGATGTTGGCTTCAGTTACTGCTTTAGTTGGAGGTCTGACTTTACCTTTTGTTGGAGTATTGGTAGATAAGTGGGGAGCTAGAAATATTATTTTGTGGGGATTATTGATTAGTGCTGTAGGGCAAATTCTTTTTGCCTATATGCCTAGTTATTCAACACTAGTTTTTTCTAGGGCTCTTATTGGTCTTGGAGTAGGCTTATTGTTTGTAGGACCTTACACGATGGCAGCCCAATGGTTTGAAAAGTCAAATGGTGTTGGTTCAGCCATGGGGGTAATGTTTACATCCGATGGGATCGGCACCGTTTTTTCTCTTTACTTATTTTCTTATATTCTTATAGCCATGGGATGGAGAAATGGATCGGCTATCGAAGGAATATTCTTAGTTGCCATTTTCATTATTTCCTTCTTCTTCTTAAAGAATCCTCCTCACATTACTGATCGTCAAAATACAGCGAAAGAATCAGGAGAAAAATTTAATTTGAAAGACTATCTCAAAGTTATTGGAGATAGAAATGTCATCGTGGCGTCAGCCTTTTTCATTGGTGAATGGGGCTTATATGCAGTTATTGCCTATTGGGTACCTACTATTCTTATAGAAGATGCTGGTTGGTCTGAAGGACTTGCGGGATTTTTAACATCTCTATATGTCTTGGTTGGTATAGTTCCTTCCATAATTCTTGGATTAGTATCAGATAAGATGGGAAAAAGAAAGCCATTTATCATCCTTGCAGGCTTATGGATGACTCTTACTCTAATCATTCTCACAATAGCTGTAGCCAATGGTAACTATGGTCTTGTGGCATTTATGATGCCACTAGTCGGTATTGGTGTTTATTCTGGAATGCCAGTTGCATTAGCTTCAGCAGTGGAATCTGTAGGAACTAAGTCTGTTGCAACCGCAAATGGATTTATTTTAGGAATTGGATTTTTGGTAGGAGGCTTTCTATATCCATATATAATGGGCTATATCAAAGACGCAACAGGTGCTTACACAATAGGATTTTTTGGTATTATAGTCGCTACCTTTGTCCTAAATTTCGTTGCTGCATTTTTAAGTAAGGATCCGAAAAAAGGCGAAAGTCTGAAAACAACGGATGATGTAGTAATCCAAAGTTAACTATAAAAATTTACAAAAAGATTGTTCGGATATCAAAATACCCCACTTCTACCGCTGGATTGAAAGAGGGGGAATATAGTTGTTTACAACAGAAGTTCAATGTTGGTTAGTCCAGGGCACATTCGGAGGTCAGGCCCTTGTCGTATTATTCGATAAAAGAGGACTATCCTCAATAAGTTGGTGTTATAACAATGTCCCAAAACATACACTCTTCTTAGTAACGAATTTAAGGCATTTAAGGAGAGGGATTAATGAACTTTGAGAGGCAAAAGGCGAATATGCTGGCAGATCATATAAATGGTTTCATTCAATATGTCCAAAGAGGTTATAAAAGGGAAAATAGCATTTATTCAAACAAAGATAAACTATTTCAAATTAAACTCTGGATGGAGGAGTTTAAGTTTCAAATAATAGCCGATGAAATCCTTAGAATAAATCAATTTTCTTGGGATGAAAAGTACACTTATTATCTAGTTGACCAATTTCGAAAGGGAATTAATATTATCGATGAATACGTAACAAATAACTACAACGACTTATTCCTCTTTACGGCTAGACTATATACCTTAAAGAACCTCATTCAATTATTACAAAAGTGATGTACAAGGATGTTTCTTTGCATTATCTAGTTTTTTAGTGCATGACCCCCGACGTGTTAATGTATTAACGCACTGGTGGTCATGCATTTTTTTATTAAAAAAGTGGAAGCATATGGGACAAATCATTTAAATCAAAAAAATAATCCACCCTTGAGTTTACGGCTCAGGTGGATTATTCTGCCCAAAAAGCCGACCCCTTTGAGGGATCGTCTATTGTTGGACCGGGCATGTTTACAGCCATGTTCGGTCTTTTTTAATTTATGCAATAGTTAATTTTATTTTAACCCATGAAAGTGAAAAAGAAAACCATAATAAAGAGGCTAAGCTTTTCGCTTCTTCTAGCAAGCCGGCTGTTTCAATGATTTCTTTTCCGACCCAACGACTTTCATTGGTCCGAAGGTAGGCTACCATTTCTTGAAAGATCGTTCGGGAATTTTCTTCGATCCACTTTTTGGTGGCTTTTTTTTATACTAATAATCTTCATATTTAGTTCCAGCAGGACTGCTTTTTGCACCTTTTCATTTTATTGATGAATAAACTTTGAATAGTTACTACATATTAAAAAAGCAGAAAAATTATATGAAAAAAGGTGGAACAGGCATGCCGAAAGTATTGTATATTACAGCCCATCCAAATGATGAAACACAATCCTACAGTATGGCGGTTGGAAAAGCGTTCATAGATACTTACAAAGAAGTAAATCCAAATGACGATATCGTTCATATTGATTTGTATAAAGAGAATATCCCACATATAGATACGGATGTTTTCAGTGGATGGGGAAAACTTCAATCTGGTAAAGGGTTTGAAGAGCTTTCAAGTGAGGAAAAAGCAAAAGTGGGACGACTGAATGAACTAAGTGAACAGTTTATGTCAGGAGATAAATATATTTTTGTTACCCCTTTATGGAATTTCTCGTTCCCTCCAGTAATGAAAGCGTATATTGATTCTATAGCGGTTGCGGGTAAAACATTTAAATATACTGAACAAGGTCCAGTAGGTCTGCTGACAAATAAAAAAGCACTTCATATCCAAGCACGTGGTGGTATTTATTCTGAAGGCCCAGCTGCTAATATGGAAATGGGGCATCGCTTCTTAAATATAATTATGCATTTCTTTGGCGTCCCTTCTTTTGAAGGTTTATTTGTTGAAGGACATAATGCTATGCCCGATAAAGCACAAGAAATCAAAGAAAATGCAATTGCTCGTGCCAAGGACTTAGCTCATACTTTTTAAAGTATGTCTAATAGAGTCATTTTCGACATTCCCTATTATAAAAGGAAAAATATTATAAAATTTAAAATATTTAGCAGGATGTGCTCATAAATAGTCAAATATTATTAGTGTGGAGGTGACATAATGGAAAATAAAACTATTCATTATGATGGCAGTGTACAAATGAATGATGAAAATACTAATAACTCAGTTGTAAGTACTAATGAACCATTCGAAATTTCTGATGAAATAAGAAAAAATATAAGTGGAAACCCATTTGTAATAGAATAAATATTAGCATGATTTGTTCTGTCTATACATGAAAGACAAAAAGCGCTTCAACCAAGCGTTTTTTGTTTGCTAATAATTACGATCCCTTCAGATACTTTAAAACGGACGGTAAGTGGAATAAAGACCATAAGCAGCAAGTCATAAAGTAAAGGCTGTCCCGAGCTTTTATTTGTGAAATGATGAACATAAATGCCAGTTGATATAAATTCAGCATCTATTTGAACAATATAAATTTTATGGTTAGTAAAAAAGATATAAGTGAATTATAATGACAACATTGAATGTACTAGAATATGGAGGAAAAACAATTGAAATTCCCTAATGATGCTGATGGAGATGCTTTACGAAGTCTATATAAAAACGGATTAGATTTTAAAAAACAACAATCAGTCGAATTTTTTGTAGCCGTACCTGATCAAGCAACAGGTGAAAAATTATCGCAAGTACTAAAAGGAGAAGGCTTTAATTGTTTCTTAGAGCAAGACGACGAAACGGAAGAGTGGGCTTGTAGTTGCTCTAAAAGAATGCTATTAAATTATAATGATTTAATTAAAATGCAGAATAAATTAGATAACTTAAGTAAACCACATGGTGGTTATTCTGATGGTTGGGGCGTTTTTGTAGACTAAAAGATTTGAGAGAAACTAGGGGATTATGATGGATCCTGATATACATTGGAGATTAATATAAGAAAAAACTAACCTATTCCCATACGGATAGGTTAGTTTTTTGTCAAACAGTCCAAAAACGACCGCTATTCCACTATTCCTGTACCAATCGTACATACTAAAAAACTTGACTCGTACAAAAGAATTAGTTTAATCTTAATATCCCATACTTCCAAAATGACAAAGAGAGGTGACGAGTGAATAGGATGAGTGCCAAAGATCAAGTGTTTGTCCGTGACCATAAAGACTACCAAACAGAAGTAGAGCGTTTAGAGTTTACAAAGGAATATATCCGAACAGTTTTAGACATTTCTAAGGGGAATAAAGAATTTTTCGTTGAAAATATGAAACAAGCTTTTGCTGATTTAGACTCTAAAGAAAGTAGCGGAAGTTACTTGGACCTCCTCGCGAATGCAAGGTTTCTTGAATTAGCTGAAAGTGAACTGAAAAGGCTAGAAAGCGTGATTGGCAAACCCTATTTTTCAAGGATCGATTTTACGAGCGATAGTACAAAAGGGGAAGAAATTTTGTACATTGGCAAGGTATCCTTGTTTGACCGTGTGACACAGCAGCCCATTATCGTGGATTGGAGGTCGCCGATTGCCAACGTCTACTATGACGGGAGACTAGGAGAGGTTTCTTATGAAGCATATGGAGAAACACAAACTGGCTACTTATCATTAAAAAGACAGTATGAAATTATTGATGGATTATTAAAAGAAATCCGAGATATCGATTTGACTACACACGATGAACTTTTGCAGAAATCTTTGTCAGGCAAAGCAGATAATCGATTAACAGAAATTGTTGCGACCATTCAAAATGAACAAAATGAAGTGATCCGTGCATCACTGAAACACCCCATTATCGTTCAAGGGGCCGCCGGAAGCGGGAAAACAACCATCGCACTCCATAGAATATCCTACTTTCTCTATTCCTTTGGGTTTAGATTTCCTCCAGAAAAATTAATGATTCTCGCACCCAACCGACTGTTTATTGATTATATATCGGCCGTTTTACCTGAACTTGGAGTTAACAAAATTAACCAGACCACTTTTATCGATTTTATGAAAAGTTGTTTGGGACAGAAAATAAAACTATTTTCTCCTAATTCTAAGCTGATGAAGCTCCTTGAAGGGAATGGGAAATCCAAGCAAATGCAATGGGTTTCGAGCTATAAGGGGTCACTCGAATTTAAGGAATTAATCCATAGTTATGTAAAAGAATTGGAGTTAAAACTCGCACCTGGAGAGGATTTTATTGTAGAAAAATCGATTCTCCTGAAGGGGAAAAATCTCAAAAAACTATTTTTAAACGAATATACATACTTACCAATCTACAAAAGGCTTAATAAAATAAAAGCTCTATTAGTAAGTGATTTAAAAAAGAAGAAAGCCATCATGCTAGCAAACCTTAACACTAAATATGAAGAAGCACTAGAGAAGGCTCTTTATAGCAGGAGGCTGGAACCAGAAAAAAGAAAGCAAAAAGTAGTTACCCTGATGGAGAAGAAGGAACAAAGGGTAAAGAGGGTGGAGCAGGAGGCAAAGGTCGCAGTAAAAAAATATATGGACGCATTTGTCATGAAAGATATGTTTACCTTGTATAAGGAACTAATGACTTCTCCTGAAATGATTAACATGCATTCCACAACTCTTACAGAGCAAGAATGTAAAGTGTTATGTAAATATTGTCGGCGGATCTTTGATCGAGACGCATACGAACTTGAGGATTTAGCTCCGCTCTTTTATATGAAGGCAAAATTGGAAGGGATCGATGAAAAATATAAAATGCGGAGTATCTTTATCGATGAAGCACAGGATTACAGCTATTTTCAATTTGCCGCATTAAAAGAAGGCTTTAATACAGACTTGTTTACCATTGTGGGAGATTTAGCACAAGGGATTCATTCCTATCGTGGCTTGACTAGCTGGGCACCGGTATTGAAGGATATCTTTCCTAATGCAAATTATCAAACCTTACAAAAAAGCTATCGAACGACTGTTGAGATAATGAATTTGGCAAATGATATCCTTCAGTTGATCGAACAAGACTTACCAAAGGTTGAACCCGTTATTCGACATGGTCAAAAACCACGCTATAAAACGATTGACCCTACGAATCTGGAACAGGTTAGGCTACAGCTGGAACAAGATATTGCCTCACTCATAAAAGAAGAGCTTCACTCCATTGCCATCATTGGACGTACCGACAGGGAATGCCAAAAAATCCATCAGATGCTGGAAAATAGCCATCTTCCGATTCAATTATTAGAGGAAAAGCAAGAGATGAAGAAGGGACATATCGTGATCTTACCTTCATATTTATCGAAAGGGTTGGAGTTTGATTCCGTTATGATTGTATGCTTGGAAGAACGATACTCAAAGGTAGATTTGGATATCAAATTGTTGTACGTGTCCATGACAAGACCCATGCATCGATTGTATTTATATGGTAGAGCACCGTCAGACTTTTTATTACATCATACAGACGATTTACATTTCGATACGTAAAGGGATCAGAAAAAGCAGGTATCTGGGCTGGCAATAGCTCAGGTACCTGCTTTTCTTCTCGTTCAATATCGATGAATAAAAATGAATAAACATTTTAATAAGGCTAACGTTAAGCGAAGCCGTTCTACGATTATTTTTAAGAGTACAGGAATTAGAATTTTTACACATCATATACCGTTGGTTAGGAAGATTGAATATTATTGATATTAATGACTCTCGGGTCTTTTGTGTTGGAATTATCACTAAACTTCGAGTCGTGACCGGTGCTTAAATTTTGACATTGGGAGACGTCAATAAAGAAGAAGGATCACCGCACCCGTATGATGGTAGAATCAACCTCGATTATTTTATGTATCAGTTCGAAAGTAGAGTATCCCGATGGACTATTCAATTAATTAAACATGTGTTAAAAAACTAACTCCTTTTTTAAAATATAAACATGATTTAACAACGCGTGCATAATATTAAACATAAATTGGTTGATCTTTCTTTTTAAGTCAAAATACTTTTTCGAGGGGGAAAATGATGATCACAAATACCTATAAAAAATATTGGAATGAGGAAAGAGAAACATTGCATCCTAAGAAAAGAGAGGCCATTATTTTAGCAAGAATTAAAGAGCAATTAGAATATGTCTATAATAAGCTGCCTTTTTATCGAAAACATTATGATCGCCACCATTTTAAACCCTCAGATATCAAAACACTTGAAGATTTCACTACGAAGGTACCCATAATTACCAAAAAAATGCTTGTAGAGGACCAAAAAGAACATCCAATTTTCGGCAGTTATACTGGTCAATTTGAACCTGAAGAAATTGCAAGAATTCAAGGATCCAGCGGTACCTCCGGGATACCGACACTTTATCTAGTAAGTAATAAGGACTGGAAAAGAGCATCCGAACTACATGCCATGGCCTTGTGGTCTACGGGCTTAAGACCTCATGATACGATCCAAATCAGTCTTCCATTCTCTCTTTTCTTTGGCGGCTGGGGTATTCTACAAGGTGCCGAACGGATTGGGTCTACAGTCTTTCCATTGGGAGCAATGGACTCAGACAGGCATTTAGAAATGATTGAGAGAATTAAACCTTCCACGTTTGTCGCTACACCGTCATATTTTTTGCATCTCATGAACAAATCTAGGGAA
The DNA here is from genome assembly GCF_031988165.1 of Neobacillus sp. Lineage (NCBI taxonomy): Bacteria > Bacillati > Bacillota > Bacilli > Caryophanales > Bacillaceae > Neobacillus > Neobacillus sp. The sequence goes on along the minus strand of NZ_DALZYO010000039.1, from coordinate 29,093 downwards.
AAGCAGATAGATTTATCGAAAAGTTCAGTAGTTAGACTCATTGCCGCGGGAGAAGCTGGCGCTTCCTTGCCTAGTACAAAGGAACTTTTGTCAACAGGATGGGGAGCAAGTATATTTGATACAGGGTCCACTTCGGAAATGTATCCATTCATGACAAATACATCCTGTGAGGCTCAAGCAGGGGTCCACCTTTATCAAGATGAAGTTTTTACTGAAATTGTAAGTGCTGAAGACTCAAATACACCGATTCCAATGGGAGAAAGAGGAGCAGTCGTATACACACACCTCTGGAGAAAATCACAGCCAATGATTCGATTTTGGTCTGGTGACGAAAGCTTCATGACAAACCAACCATGTTCCTGTGGCCGTTCATATCCGCGACTTCCACATGGTATTCTTGGGAGATTAGACGACATGTTAATAATCAGGGGTGCAAACATTTACCCAAGTGCGATTGAAAATTGTGTTCGCTCCTTGATGTGGAGTGGTGCTGAATATCAGATTTTGGTGGACAAAAAGGGTGCCTTGGATGAAATGACCGTAAATATTGAATACCAAAACGGATATAACAACAGTCAGTTAGATTCTTTTAAAAAGGAGGCAGAAGAATTGTTTAAGAGTAAGCTTGGAGTACGTGTTGGCGTTAATCTATATAAGCAGGGTGTCCTGCCTGAAACAGTATTTAAAGCCCGTAGAGTGATTGATAATCGTAAAAAATAAAATGGAAAATTACTTCATGCGGGTGATTTACATTTCGATATGTAAAGGGAGGTATCGTCCATTGTAAGAAAAAGCAGGTAGGATTGAAGATTTTCTTGAAAAAGAGGGGACTTGGAGTCTCCTCTTTTTCTGCTATTCTAATGCTTTGGCTGTCTCAATTAAATCCTCTTTGGACAATTCCTTATCGGATTGCTGACCGTAATAAAGTTATGTGTATGGCTGCCGCTTTTTACCAAAAACTAATCAGAAAGTTTACAGATAGGAAAAATAATTTTAATATAAAAATAGAATATTTTAAAAATACGGAAAATAATAGATTTATAATTAAGTCTATCTTATTTACTATTCTTTGTTCTGGAGTGATACAATGATAGCTCTTTTTAAAATGAATGATTTATATGAAGACCAAATTAAAAATTTATTAATAGATTTGGGATACCCAACGGCAAGTTTTTATTCAATTAATTCAATATTAGATCAGATCATGAATCCAATGGTTATTATTACGCCTGCAATTTTTCAGAAAGAATTAGAGGGTCTTTCTTTTCCTATTATCCCTATCCCAATAACTATAGGAGATATAAAAAAGTCTATAAAGGTATTGTTTGAAAACCCTGAACAAAGAGAGTATTCGTTTATAACATCAAAGGAAGAAATAGAGTGGTTGAGAAAAGAAGACGGGGAACAGGTTGCGAATGATGAGATTCAAGTCTCCTTATTAACAGAAAAACAATCTGCTGTACTAAATCCTAATCATGTTTATCTAGCCCCAATATGGATGAAAGGCTTAATTTCTAACCCAGGGATTAAAAATTTACATTTTATTAAGCCTGCTTTCACTTCTTTGATCCCTTTTTTACAGATAGCAGGATCATTAGTGAACTTAATTGAGGAAATTTTAAATGAAAGGTATCAAGTAGATGCAATAGTCAATTCAACACATGATGGAGTTGTTGCAATTGACAGAACAGGAAATATTAGATTGGTAAATGAACATGCAAAAACGATCTTAGGTGTAAAAGAGGATATGAAGGGAAGAAACATTACAGAGTTCATCCCACAATCGGATATGTTGCGCGTATTAGAAGCCGGGAAAATCGAAAGAGGCGATATTGCTACCGTAGGAGGCCGTCAAATTGTTATCAATAGATCTCCTGTCATCGTCAAAGGAAAAATTGTCGGAGCCGTATCAAATTTTAAAGAAATTACAGATATTCAAAAAGTAGAATTACAACTTCGCAAAAAACTTCATCAAAATGGCTTGGAGGCAAAGTATCGATTAAGTGATATTATTGGGGAAACACATGAAATAATGGAGGCTAAAGAACTTGCAAGGAAATTTGCTGAAACGGAATCAACTGTTTTAATAACCGGTGAATCTGGAACTGGTAAAGAATTATTTGCTCAAGGTATTCATGCCGCAAGTCATCGGTCACTTGGTCCCTTTGTAGCTGTAAATTGCGCAGTTTTGCCGGAAAATCTTCTGGAAAGTGAAATGTTTGGATATGAGAAAGGCACATTTACAGGTGCTCTAAAAGATGGAAAGCCTGGCTTATTTGAACTTGCTCACGGAGGTACGCTATTTTTAGATGAAATTGGTGAGATCCCTTTACGAATTCAAGCTCTATTGTTAAGGGTGCTTCAGGAAAGAACCATTAGGCGTGTTGGCGGAGAGCGAATCATACCAGTGGATGTTCGAATCATTACAGCAACGAATCGAAATTTGGAGGAGGAGGTTGAAGAGAAACAATTCCGATCTGACTTATATTATCGGCTAAATGTACTAGCTCTGGAATTGCCGCCTCTCCGTGTGCGCTTAGCAGATATACCTAAACTGGTAGAAGCTTTTCTAGAGGAATTTAATGATAAAAGAAAAAATAAAATAATAACAGTTGAAAAGGAATTAATTTGTTTATTTCAAAAGTACGACTGGCCTGGGAATATTCGTGAATTAAGGAATACCGTTGAACGGATGGTGGTCCTTGAAGAGAGTAAGAGTTTAAGGCTTCAGGGGGCAAAATTTCTTTCTGAAAAAATAAGGAGAAGGAAGTTTTCAGAAGAAACTACCAATAAACAAAGTATAAAAAATAAGGAAAAAGAACTCATCCTCACAACTTTAGAGAAATTTGAAAATAATAAAAAGTTAGCGGCTCAATCACTTGGAATCGATCGATCCACCCTTTGGAGAAAAATCAAAGAATATAATTTATGACGTTTCAAAATGCAATATGATGTTGCAGTTTGAAACATCGTTTTAAAAACAGGGATTTTTATCTCTGTTTTTATTATATATTTCAGACTTTTCTAAATTTTCAATCCTGGCATAAAACTTGCAAATATATAGTTTGATAGATTTTAAAAAGTAAGTTTGAGAACTTTTCGAGATTTTAAAAGTATCATAACCATGGAAAAATGGGGGTTAACAATGGAGAGAATGTATATAAATGGTGAATGGGTAAAGTCCGTTTCAGGGGAGTTTTTTCCCTCATATAATCCTGCAAATCATGAAGTAATTGGAAGGATTCCAAGGGGAGATAAGGAAGATGTAGATCTAGCTGTAGCAGCGGCGAAAAATATTTTTGAATCAACTGAATGGCAATCATTAAAACCTAGTATAAGAGGAAATGCACTTTATGAAGTCGCACGAAAAGTGCGTGAAAGGTCTGAGGAACTTGCCATCATTGAGACTTTAGACACAGGGAAACCCCTATCACAGGCTAGAAGTGATGTAGAAAGTAGTGCCCGCTATTTTGAGTATTATGCAGGTGTTGCCGATAAAATGTTTGGAGAAACAATACCAGTAGCGCCAAATGTTATTGATTACACGGTACGTGAACCGATGGGAGTTTGTGCACAAATTATCCCTTGGAATTATCCACTTCAGATCACTTCACGGGGTTTGGCAGCTGCCATTGCGGTTGGAAATACAGTCGTAGTGAAACCGGCTGAAGATACCCCTCTGTCGGCATTAAAGTTAGCAGAAATATTTTCTGAGATAGAAGTCCTGAAAGGCGCTCTACAAGTTGTAACAGGATACGGTGCAGAAGCAGGAGCCGCACTGGTGAATCATCATGATGTAAATCATATCACTTTTACTGGTTCAGTTAACACTGGTACAAGCGTTATGATATCTGCGGCTAAAAATATTGTTCCAATAACACTTGAGCTGGGAGGGAAGTCCCCACATATTGTTTTTCCTGATTGTGATATAGAAGAAACGGTTTCATGGGTTACACGTTCGATTATTCAGAATGCAGGTCAAACTTGTTCAGCCGGTTCTAGATTGTTGGTTCACTCCAAAATGAAAGATGAATTGATTGAGAAATTAACCGAGAGAATGAAAAAAATTAAAATCGGCCCGGGGGTAAATGACAGCGAACTTGGCCCAATCATTTCAAAAAGGCAGTTTGATCGAATACTAGCGATGGTTGAAAGAGCCAAAGAGCAAGGTGCACGTGTCATCATTGGTGGAAAGCAAGCAAAAGGAGAAGAGTTGGATGAAGGTTATTATTTTGAACCAACTATTATTGAAAGCGTTTCCCCGTCAAGTGAAATTGCTCAGGAAGAAGTTTTTGGCCCCGTATTGACGGTATTTGAATTTGAAACGGAAGAGGAAGCTATTAAATTAGCAAATGGAACCTCCTATGGGCTCGTTACAGGGATTTGGACAAATGATCTATCACGAGCACACAGAATAGCGAGTAAAGTGAAAAGCGGACAGGTCTTTATTAATGACTTTGGAGCAGCCGGCGGGGTCGAACTTCCTTTTGGTGGTTATAAAAAAAGCGGAATTGGCCGTGAAAAAGGGGTCGAAGCACTAAGAAATTATACTCAATTAAAAAATATCGCAATAAAAATAAAAAGTGTTGAATAAATGTAAATCCCCTTTATGGAAGTCTAATTCAGGAAATAGAAAAGAAAAATGAAAGGAGTGATCAATTTGCAACACTTTTCAATTGCTTTAATTCCGGGGGATGGAATTGGCCCAGAAGTGATGAATGAGGCGATAAAGGTATTAAAAAAAGCGGAAGAGATACACGGCGGTTTAACTTTTTCCTGTGAATCTTTTGATTGGGGGTGTGATTATTATCTTCAAAATGGAAGAATGATGCCCGAGAATGGGTTAGATATACTTAAAGATTTTGACGTCATTCTATTTGGTGCTGTTGGTGCAAAATCTGTCCCTGATCACATTTCGGTTTGGGAGCTAATCTTGCCCATTCGCCGGAAATTTCAACAGTATGTGAATTTACGGCCAATTAAACTACTTCAAGGTATAGAAAGCCCATTGAGGTATAAAAACCATAAAGACCTTGACTTTGTTGTCATTAGGGAAAATACCGAAGGGGAGTATTCTAATATGGGCGGTCGCGTTCATGAAGGAACACCCTATGAACTAGCAGTGCAAAATAATATTTTTACCAGGTACGGCTCTGAAAGAATTTTAAACTATGCTTTTTCATTGGCAGAAAAAAGGGCGAAGAAAAACCTTACAGTGGCAACAAAATCAAATGCTATTAACTTTACCATGCCTTTTTGGGATGAAATGGTAAATGAAATAGGCAATAGTTATCCTGATGTACAAACACAACTCTACCATATAGATGCTCTTGCTGCTTATTTTATTTCCAGACCAGAGACATTTGATGTCGTTGTAGGAAGTAATTTGTTTGGGGATATTCTAACAGATTTAGGTGCAGCTGTCGTTGGAGGATTGGGGTTGGCTCCATCTGGAAACATCAATCCTGAGCGCATCTATCCCTCTATGTTTGAACCGATCCATGGTTCTGCTCCCGACATTGCGGGAAAAGGGATTGCCAATCCTATCGCCTCTATATGGAGCCTTAGTCTCATGATGGACCATCTCGAACTCCCTGATGTAGGGAAATTGATCCTAGATTCAATTGAAGGTGTATTGGTAGATGGAATAATAAGAACACCTGACATAAGAGGCACTGCCAATACCACTGAAATGGGAGACGCAATCGTTTCAAAAATGGTTCAATTAAGTCTTAGCCCAAAAATCTAAAATTTGCCTCATTTTAAGTGAAAAATAGAAAACGAATTTCAAGTTTAAAATAATGGAGGTGCCCAATCTATGAGTATATTAAACGGAAAGACCGCCATTGTAACAGGAGCAGGCTCGGGGATGGGGAAAGCGATTGCTCAGGCTTTCGCTAATGAAGGGGCTAACGTAACGTTTGCTGATTTAAATTATGAGGCTGCAAAAACAGCCGCAAGTTCAACTGGTCTAAATCGAGTGCAAGCCATTCAAGCTGATGTAACGAATGATTTAGATGTTGCCAGCCTTGTGAATCAAACATGGGAAGCATATCACGGATTGGATATTGTCATTAACTGTGCCGGTGTTCCACAATCCTTCACATCTATTGAAGAATTAACCTTGGAACAATGGGATTTAATTATGAACGTGAATACAAAATCCATCTTTTTAACCTCTAAGTACGCTGTTCCGATCATGAAACAACAAAAGAGTGGAAGTATTGTTAATATTGCTTCCATTGCTGGTATCAGAGCGAGACCCGGGTTAAACGCGTACTGTGCATCAAAAGGGGCAGCAATCATGCTGACCAAAGCATTAGCTCTTGAGTTAGCACCTTTTAATATTAGAGTAAATGCCATCAATCCTGGCCCGGCAGATACACCGATGATTGGAAAATTCCTTGTTGGGGATGAGGATCAAAAAGAAGAGGGAATGAAAAAGATATTTCAAGATAGTGTTCCATTGGGAAGATTAATTCAACCAGAAGATATTGCCCGAGGCGCACTTTATTTAGCCTCCGATTTGGCTAAGATTGTGACCGGTGAGATCCTAAATATTGATGGAGGACGTGGGATATAAAACAAAACGATAGAGAGGAGTCTAAAATGGAACCTATTATTCGCTTAGAAAATGTAGAGTTTTCCTACAAAATAAATGAAAAAACAAAAGTATCCGTTCTGAAGAATATCTCCTTTTCAATCTTTCCTGGAGAATATGTGGCCATAATTGGTCACAATGGTTCAGGGAAATCTACCTTATCTAAACACCTTAACGGGATTTTAACCCCGGACAACGGGGATGTCTGGGTTCACGGGCATAACACCAAGGACATGAAAAAGAAACGGGATATTCGTCGATCTGTTGGCACAGTCTTTCAACATCCAGATAACCAAATTGTTGCGACGATCGTAGAGGAAGATGTAGCATTTGGACTTGAAAATATTGGTGTCCCAAGAGAAGAAATGAAAAAAAGAGTGGATGAAGCTTTAAACGTTGTCAAAATGTCTCAGTTTCGTCATAGACCTCCACATCATCTATCCGGGGGGCAGAAACAGAGAGTCGCGATTGCCGGTGTGCTGGCTATGCAGCCGGATTGCATTGTTTTTGATGAAGCTACAAGTATGCTAGACAGTTTTGGTCGAAAAGAAGTTCTTCAGGTTATGAGAAAAATGAACAATTTAGGGGTGACGATTATTACGGTTACCCACCACATGCCGGAAGCAGCGGAAGCTGACCGGATTATCGTCATCGAGGGTGGCCAAATTGTTATGGACGGCTCGCCGCGTGAAATTTTTAAATATAAGAAGGAATTAGAGAATCTTCAATTAGAAGTACCTTCTGTGAGCCAAATGGCCGAATTGATTCATAGCCAATTTACCGATTTTTCAAAGGACTTAATCCAAGAAGAAGAGTTTATTGATGAAGTGGAGAAATTCTCCAAAGAGGAGGTGGGATAATGCCGAAGAGGTCGATCATCGAAATAGAAAACCTATCACATACGTATTTGAGAGGTACCCCGATGGAGCATGTTGCCTTAAAAGGAACCAACCTTTATGTAGAAGAAGGGGAATGTATTGCCATTATCGGCCATACTGGGTCGGGGAAGTCAACTTTAATCCAGCACTTCAATGGACTGATGCGTCCGGAATCCGGGAAGGTAATGATTGATGGAGAAGACTTATCAAAGAAAAAGGTAGATTTAAAAACACTGAGGCAGAAGGTGGGAATTGTTTTTCAAAACCCGGAGGATCAAATTTTTGAAAAAATCATTGGTGATGATATTGCCTATGGACCATTCAAATTAGGTCTTCCACTAAAGGAGGTGAGAGAGCGCGTTAAATGGGCGATGTCGGTTGTTGGTTTAGATTTTGAAGAAATGAAGGACAGACAGACCTTTGCATTAAGCGGTGGACAAAAACGGAAGGTGGCCTTAGCGGGGATCCTTGCATTAAAACCAAAGATTTTAGTTCTTGATGAACCGACAGCGGGTTTGGACCCAAGGTCAAGGAAGGAATTGCTTGATAAAATTAAACGGTTAAACAAGGAAGAAAAATTAACCGTCGTTTTTGTGTCACACAATATGGAGGAGGTCGCCATGCTAGCTGACCGTGTCTATGTAATGGCGGATGGTACCGACGTGTTAACAGGCACCCCGAAAGAAATTTTCACTGATAAAGAAAAACTGCAGCGTTATCAAATTGGGACCCCTGAAACGGTAAAAGTTCTTTATCGATTAAGCGATCTTGGATATCAAGTAAAAACGGATGCCTTTTCCATCATTGAAGCAGCTGATGAGGTTATCAAGGTTCTTACCGGTATGAAGGAGGGTTCGCAACATGTCCAGCGAATTTGAAATATCCCGTAATATTACAATTGGGCAGTACGTACCTACGGACTCGTTTATTCATCGTTTAGATCCGAGAATAAAGCTGCTGGCTTTTGTCATTCTCGTTGTTGCGATTGCTTTAAATACGAGTTATATCGGAAATGCCATCGGCCTAGTCTTATCTCTTTATTTATTCTGGGCATCTAAAATCCCAATCAGCTATGGGTTATCAGGTGTGAAGCCTGCAATTCCATTTATTATCATCTTAGCAATTTTGCAGCTGCTTTTTCAAGGACAGCTCTTTTCAGATGGCAGAGTATATGTTGATTATGGCTTTATCTTAATCACTAGTGAAAGTATTCGATTGGTTGTGGTTTCAGCTGTTCGATTTATTGAAATTATCTTCTTAAGCAGTGTTCTCACCTTATCTACTTCCACCACAGAACTAACACATTCCATACAAAGCTTACTGAGTCCGTTAAAGAAAATCCATTTTCCTGTCCATGAAATCTCGTTGATTACAACCATTGCGATTCGATTCGTTCCAACCTTCGCCATCGAGATGGAAAAAATGATGAAAGCACAAGCTTCAAGGGGAGCCGACTTTGGTACCGGCGGCTGGTGGAGAATTATTCAAAGAACGAAAGAAATGTTTCCTATTATTATTCCGTTATTTAATATCGCATTGTCTAGGGCTGAGGATCTGATTCTTGCAATGGAATCTCGCTGCTATACACCAGGGGGCGACAGGAGTTCCTTCTCCGTGTATCAAGCATTAGCGAAGGATTATCTTGTTTTATTGGTAGGACTTTTATTCGCTTTACTACTGCTTTTTTATCCGTTTCCTTTTTAATGTTAAAAAAACTAAAAACAAAAGGGGAGAAAATATATGAAAAAGGGATTAACAGTTCGCGATATTGTCATTGCTGGTGTGCTGGGGGCGATAGCGATTCTTTTAGGGGTAACACGGTTGGGCTATATTCCTGTTCCAACAGCAGCAGGGAATGCCACGATCATGCACATTCCCGCAATTATTGGAGGAATTATGCAAGGACCGGTCGTCGGCTTAATTGTAGGAGCCATTTTTGGGATTTCTTCCTTCCTAAACGCTACGGTCCCACTCTTTAAGGATCCATTAGTTGCCATTATACCTCGCTTATTCATCGGCGTGGTGGCATGGCTTATATATGCTGGACTCCGCCGCAAAAGTGAATACCTTGCAGTTGGAGCTGCCGCATTTATTGGGACATTGGCAAATACTGTACTTGTGTTAACAATGGCTGTCATCCGCCATTATTTAACCCCAGGAGTAGCCTGGACAGTGGGAATAACAAACGGAATCCCTGAAGCAATTGTTGGTACGATTGTTACGTTAGCGGTTGTATTAGCTTGGAAACAGATTGGCAAAAGTCAAAAATCAAAGATTTCAAAGGATGTTTAAGGAATGTATGATCAAATCACGGATGTACCAGGTGTAAAAGTAGGAAATAAAGAAAATCAACAGGCACTGACCGGTTGTACAGCCATCCTTTTTGAAAATGGTGCGGTTGCGGGGGTGGACGTAAGAGGATCTGCTCCCGGAACCCGGGAAACGGATCTTTTGAATCCAATAAATCTAGTAGAAAAAGTACATGCCATCTGTTTAAGCGGCGGCAGTGCATTTGGCCTAGATGCAGCCTCAGGTATAATGAAATTTTTAGAGGAGCAGGAAATCGGCTTAGATGTGGGTGTCGCTAAGGTTCCGATTGTTCCAGCGGCGGTGTTGTTTGATCTCCCGATTGGCGATCCAAAAGTTCGACCAGATATACAAATGGGTTATGAAGCAGCAAATGCGGCCACAGCTGAGAAGTTTAGCACTGGAAATTATGGGGCAGGCTGTGGAGCTACTGCTGGTAAATTAGCCGGTCTCGGCTTCTGTATGAAGGGCGGTCTCGGAAGTGCATCGCTCCGCTTAGAAAATGGTGTTGTGATTGGTGCGATTGTTGCCGTCAATCCAGTCGGGGATGTCCGCGAACCTTCCACTGGGGAAATTCTAGCCGGGCCTTTTAAGAATGGAATTATTCTTGATAGTATCAAGCTTCTCGAACAAAACTACCAACCCACTATTCCTGCAGGGTCTAATACTACCATTGGCGTGATTGCGGTGAATGCCGATTTAACGAAGGCGGAGGCAACGAAGGTCGCACAAATGGCTCAGGACGGGTATGCAAGAACGATTTTTCCAGCTCATACCATGTTTGATGGTGACACCATCTTTGCTGTTGCCACCGGAGGGGAAAGGATCCCTGTAGATGTCATTGGCGGGCTTGCAGCAAAGGTCATGGAGAGGGCGATCATCAATGCGGTTAAATCCGCTGATAGTGTTGGAGGAATTATCGCCCATAAAGATTTACCAAAAAATCAATAAAACGGAGGGTTATAGTTGGCTGTATATAATTATGTGGATGATCAGGAAGTTGTAAATTTAACTCAAGCACTCGTTCGTATTCCTAGTGTGTATCGCCCACTAGACCCTAAGGCAAATGAAAGCAGAGCGGCACAGTATGTATATGAATACCTAAAGGGCCTAGGGCTTGAGGTATACATCGAAGAAGTCGTAAAGGGGCGGCCGAATGTGATTGGTATTCTTGATTCGGGCAGACCTGGGAAAACGATTCTTTTTGAGGGGCATACCGATGTTGTGACAGAGGGGGACTGGGATGCCTGGAGCTATGATCCTTTTGGGGCAGTCATTGAGGGCGGAAGAATGTTTGGCAGAGGAACGAACGATACGAAAGGAAATCTATCAGCTGCGATTGCGGCGGTCCATGCGATTAAAAGAAGTAATGTGAAATGGAATGGAAAAATTATTTTGTGTGTCCCCTGCGATGAGGAAGGCATGATGATCGGCATAAAGCATTTCATAAAACGTGGCTGGGCACAAGGTGTGGACGGGGCCATCATTTGCGAACCGGAGGAAAATCAAATTTGTATCACGCAAAAAGGGGCAATGAGAGCGGTAATTCGTACCTACGGAAAAATGGCTCATGGTGCCATGCCGCTTGCCGGAATTAATCCAAATACGAGAATGGCACAGATTATTTGTGAACTGATGGCACTCGAAGATAAAGAAAAGCAGCGAGTCGGCCAACACCAATATTTAGGTTTGCCTAGCATTACGCCGACGATTATTTTAGGACCCGAAAAAGGAGAGCCGCAAATCAATGTCATACCTGACCAATGTTATAGTACCCTTGATATTCGTACAGTTCCTGGACAGGATCACGACCAGCTTCGGATAGATATGGAGAATATTTTAGCGCGGCTAGGTTCTAAGGATCCAGATTTTAAGGCCACCCTAGAAGTGATTGAAAGCCGGCCGTGGACAGAAACGAGTTTGGACGAACCAATTGTCAGGGCTAGTGTGGAATCATTCCGTTCAGTTGCTGGAAAGGAACCAATTTATAATGGCGTACCTGGTGCCACAGACGGCACATTCCTTCACCTGGCTGGGATTCCTATTGTCACGACAGGAGCAGGTGACCGTCATATACCTCATCAAATCAATGAATATATTGATCTAGCAGAATTAGTCGAAGCATCAAGGATTTATACCCAGACTGCGATGCTGTTTTTGAATGAGTAACGGTTTGATTTTCGAAGGGATCCGGGTCAGACCCTCAACGTGCTAATGCTTTGGCACACATCATCATTTAAGTAGTACCTGACCGTCAATTTGTTCTCCTTTATCGGTTACAACATTCATTAAATCGTACTATTCGATATTCTTATCAGAAATATTTTCTGCAGAATATTGTACCTGGATATAAGAAAATTCCTTTTTGGGGTACGGAAACGATTCGAAGAATGAGGGGCCACTCTGGAAACAAAACCAAAAATAAAGAATTAGATGTTTCATGAAAATAAAATTATTCCGTTAAAGGGCCATTTAATTGAAGAAGAAATGGTTACACAACTGTTAAGTTATGAAACTGTTTTGTTAAACGAAAATAAGAAAAACCGGGCAAAACCGCCAGGTTTTTCTTATTAAAGGTTCTATTAGTAGATGATGCATATTTATTTGGTATTCTCTAAAATACTGCGAATTTTATCTGAATAAATTTTGGCTAAAGAATAAGAGGTATATTTAAAATTGGACATGCTGGCTTTTTTTGGAATTCCCATATCAACCCATTGACGATCAAGTTTTGCAAGAATAAATCGGGGGTCTGCTTCATTAGTATTTTCATTGAAAATTGCATAGCTGGAGCCGCCATCTCCTAAATCAATTTTTGTACCGTCATTTAATTCTATTATGTAATAAAAATCACCTTTTGAGGAACCTAAGAATTGCTTTTTCCCATAAATACCCGCGGTGATCTTTGTGATATTGTTGTAGCTGTATTGCTTTCCTTGAGGTATGAGGAAGGAATGGTTGATAATTTTATTATTAGTTACAACCGCCACATTTGTGACAATAGCATAAAACAACATAATGTTAACAATACCGAAAATGGGGAATACCGTTCTACGATGTTTTTTATAAAATCCGGAAAACCATTTTCTTAAATCCTTATATAAAAGAAGGAAAAGACCAAACATTAGGTAAAACTCATATATAAAAACAAATCTTGATGCAGTAGATTTAATAACCCATATGAGGGAATTATTGGGAACAAGTAATTTTTCTTGAATAAATGAAATGAATGCAAAAATAGCTACCGATAAAATAAACACGGCAATTAAACCAAATAAGCCCAATAAGATTGATTTTAACGTTCTCAATAAATACAGCCCCTGACTTGTCCATTTGTTTGAGAAGGTATTACATTTAATATTATAGAGTAAACATTTCGTATAAAAAAGGATACGATTATGGACTTTATAGATGGGCGTTATTTGCTGCTATTTTTGTTGACGATTTTCAATTAAAGGGCGCAATCCTGGAATAAGGATAAGCGCTCATTTTTCATTTTAGGGCCAGATTATTGAGTTACACAGATAGAAAATGATTGAACTTTTTTATTAAAACCAAACTTAAATCCAGTGGAAAAGAATCCATTTTTATTTATCTACCTTTTCAATTTCTTTCATAATCAATTCAAAATCTATATCAGCAATCGCTTCATCCAAAAGGAGTCGATTTTTAATATCACTTACTAATTTTAGTAATCTCTCACTAGCCTTTGATAAATCTTCTTTTTTATGGAAGACAGAATATAAAGTTAGATCACGAAGTTTGAAGAATAATGGTATCTGTCTAATCCAATAGGGGTCAATGTAATTCTCCTCGTAATATCCTTTTAAAAATTGTCTAGCAAAGTTTTGGGCAAATTCAGATCGTTCTTCCTTACTTTCAAGAGCCATATTAAACCAAACAGCATAATAAATCGGGATCGCAATATCGCTAGCAAACCAATGAAAGGAGCAATCATCGAAATCAAAAACTTCTATTGTGCCATCTTCTACAAAGAAATTCCCTGAATGAACATCAGAATGGATTAATCCATAGGAATCAGGATTTTTTTCAAGCTGTTGTATTTGTTGAAGTAAGGCTTTTCCTTTTTCGATCACAGCTTTATCATCAGCAGGGGAATATTTTTCAATTAAAATTAACTCTTCTTCGTCCCATTCAGGTCGTTTCGTGATATGATCCGGTTTTTGATAGTTTTTGGTGGCAAAATTCATTTTCCCAACTAACTTTCCCCATTCGTAATACAAAGCATCATTGAAATCGTCCATTCGAACATTTTTTCCATTTGCCTTTTTAAATAGGCAGGCGTAAAAGAATGTGTCTTCTGAAACTAATACTTCCACATAATTTCCACTAATAGAAGGTAGTGCACGGCATACATTTACCTTTTGATCAGATAAAAAATTTAACCAATCCAACTCCGATTCTATTTGATCCTTTGCTCTATGGGAGCTGTGAGTTAAGCGTAAGACAAAAGGGATGCCATTCCGATAGACTTCAAATGCGTAATTTTCGAAATCTCCAAGCTTTTTTGGTTCCTTCTCTGTTGCTGCAAATAAGGATAAAGCCTTTTGAATAAGCTCTTCCGTTAATAATCTTGACACCGATTCTTCCATGGTACAGCCCCCATCTCTTAACTATTGTAAGAAAATTCTATAAAAAAGTAGACGTATCGTCAACACTGACATATTGTTATTTCGACAGAACCTTGGCTATTTTTTTTCATAAGAAAATAATGGTAAAATAAAAACAACGAATTGGAGAGGAGAGGGCAGGGATGAGTCTATACCAAAATAAGCAAATATCTTTAAATGACTATTTTGAAATTCGAGAGAAGTCTGAGGGATTTTTGGAGTATATTGATGGAATAGTCTATATGTCACCTTCACCATCAACACAACATCAACGAATATCAAGAAAACTTCTTATTAAATTTGATAAAATTCTAGATGGAAGGCCCTGTGAAGTATTTCATGCACCTTTTGATATTGAATTAAAAAATGAAAACATAGAAGGAACAAAAATTGTCATACCAGATCTCAGTGTCATCTGTGATAAAAGTGGTTTTATAGAATCACGTTATATTGGTGTGCCGTCTCTCATTGTAGAAATTCTAAGCCCCTCTAATCAATCTCATGATTTAATTACAAAATTAAATATTTATATGAATGCTGGCGTTCAAGAGTATTGGATCGTTAACCCAATGCTCCATTCCGTAACGGTTTATACCCTTAATAAAGAAAGAATGTACGAACAGCATGATATGAAAACAGAAGGCGGTAACATTACATCGAGTTTCCTACAGGGATTCTCCGTTGATTTAAAAGAGATTTTTTATGACTAGTTTTGAAAACTTTTTTAGATAAGCCTTTTTGCAACGAAAACTATAAATGTACTTTAAACAAAGAAATAATCCACCCTTGATTTGACATCGCAATTGTTTGGGGAGGGAAGAACTGATGCCATTAGAAATTGTTCGTCATGATATTACAAAGATGAATGTATATGCGATTGTGAATGCTGCGAATACAGCACTGAAAATGGGCGGCGGTGTATGTGGAGCTATATTTCATGCGGCAGGTGCCAGTGAGTTGCAAAAAGCATGCGATCAAATAGGTCATTGTAATGTTGGGGAAGCCGTTATTACGGATGGGTTTAAATTGGATGCAAAATATATTATTCATACACCAGGTCCTATTTGGCATGGCGGTTCAAATCAAGAAGCAGCTTTGTTAAAGGCATCTTATAATAACTCTTTGGTACTTGCAAAAAATCATCAATGTGAATCCATTGCATTTCCGTTAATTTCGACTGGCATATATGGTTATCCGAAGGAGGAAGCCTTACAAATTGCAGTTTCCACCATCAGTTCATTTTTATTCAATCATGACATGCTCGTTTATCTTGTTGTTTTTGACAAGAAATCTTTCGGTTTAAGCAAGAAGTTATTTACATCTATTCATCAATATATTGATGAGCATTATGTAGAGGAAACCGAAAGCACTTTTAAACGAAATAGAAAAGATCGATATATAATGGAACAACTACATGAAGTTGAAATTCTTCAAGAGGACCTATATAAAGAGGCAGAGTGTTCCTTAATAAACCTGTTGGACCAACTTGATGAATCTTTTTCCGAGCGGCTACTTCGTTTAATTGATGAAAAAGAAATGACAGATGTTGAGACGTATAAAAGGGCGAATATTGATCGGCGATTATTCTCAAAAATCCGAAATGAGGTCGAATATAACCCACATAAAAAAACCGCGATTGCTTTTGCGATTGCCTTAAAATTAAATTTAGAGGAAACGATTGCTCTGCTAGCTTCCGCTGGTTATACCTTGTCACGCAGCAGTAAATTTGATGTCATTATTGAGTTCTTTATTCAACAAACCAATTACAATATTCATGAAATCAATGAAGCTTTATTTGCTTTTGACCAGCCATTACTTGGTGCTTAAAATGTCGCTTTCGAAGCGACCATTTCATATCGAATGATTGTTATCCTTGGTTTATCAAAGAACGGAGGATGACGATCATGAAAAAGAATTTAACAGAAATAGTGTTTATTTTAGATAAAAGCGGCTCAATGGCAGGCCTTGAAGTAGATACAATTGGCGGTTATAATGCGATGCTGATGAAACAGCAGAAAGCTGAAGGGGAAGCCATTGTTACTACCGTATTTTTTAATGACCTTTACGAATTATTACACGACCGAATTAATATAAAGGCAATATTCCCCATTACGGAAGCTGATTATGAAGTAGGGGGTACTACTGCGTTACTAGATGCCATTGGTTTTACCATTCAAAAAATAGTGAATGTTCAAAAGAGGACAAGTGAGGATGAACGTGCGGAAAAGGTTCTATTTGTTATTACAACGGATGGGGAGGAAAATGCCAGCCGTGAATTCACTGTAAGCAAAATCAAAAAAATGGTTCAGTATCAAAAAGAGAAATATGGCTGGGAATTCCTGTTCCTTGGAGCCAATATCGATGCCATCACAACCGCTGCACGCTTTGGAATCAATGAGGACTTCGCAGTGGAGTACCATGCTGATAATACGGGAACGCAAATAAATTATGAAGCGGTAAACGAAGTCGTGATCAATCTTCGCAGTGGCAAAAAGATTGATCGAAGCTGGAAGGAAGAAATTGAAAGGGATTATAACCGGCGGTCGAGAAATCAATAAGATACAAAAATTTTTCGGTCCTTTTAAGAGAATCGTCGTCGATTGCTGAACCGTACATGCGACCAATCATGTACGGTCTGTTTCATTTTTCCTATCTCCATATGTTACTACGGTTTATTCAATCTATATTTAATGTCCTTTTTCATGTAAGGTAGAGTAGAACGTAAAATGCAGAATAAACAGTTACGGCTTTTTATATGGAAGTGGGGGATGGTTATGAGACGACTGATTTTATCGACAGAAAGTGGCGCGGATTTACCAAAAGAATTAGCTGACAAACATAATGTTCAAGTGGTCCCAATGCACGTCATCATGGATGGGCAGGATTATTTAGACGGTTCGTTACCAATAACGGATATTTATAACTATTATGAGCGAACAAAAAAAATACCCTCTACAACGGCCACAAATTCCCATGAATATCATGAATTTTTCACGAAGATAAAAAATGATTTTCCTGATTGTATCATTATACATATTGGTTATACGTCAAAGGCATCTTCTTCCTTCCAAAATGCGATAATCGCATCGGAAGAATTGGATGATATTTTTCTAATTGACGCTTTAAACGTTACAGGTGGATTAACTGCTATTGTGATGTATGCGGTTACCTTGTTAAAGAATGAACCTACGATTGACCCTGTTCGCTTAGTAGAGATGATTGAATCAAAGGTTCCTAAATCAAGACTGGCTTTCGTTCCCGGAAAATTAGAATTTTTAAGAGCAGGTGGACGAGTTAGTAATCTAGCTTATCTCGGAGGGGCTTTGTTAAAAATAAAGCCGCGTATTGAACTAATTGATGGAAATCTTGTTTCAACAAAAAAATATCGTGGGAAAATGGATGGAGTTACAGAAAAACTGATGCGAGATTATTTAAATCAATACGACATTGATAGAGAACAACTTTATCTTCTTTACTCAATTGGACTTGATGAAAGGATCAAGCAGAGGATGGATGAAATCGCAAAAGAAACTGGTTTTAAAAATGTTAAATGGATTCAAGCCGGCGCTATGATATCTACTCACGCAGGACCTGGCGGATTTGGACTGGCAGGCTTAGAAGTTTAGGAACGGTCAAAAGTGAAAGTGTGGATGTCTGGTCACACCCTATTTTGAACATAAGCGAATTTCCTTTGATGAATACATAGGTCAAAAAGAAAAATGGATAATTAGACATTCTAATACAGCTTGTGAGACAATCTTACAGATTGAAGCTGGGTTATTTGTTCCGTGTATACCGTAATGATGTTTTGACAATCCCAAATCAGCCTTGCCCTTTGGCAAGACTGATTTATAACTATATCCCTCATACTCTAGCAACTATGAGTTGTAAATACTGCTGACATTAATGAAATACGTGCTGTCCATTTTTTTATGACGTTTTTTTCATTGGAATAATATTATGATCTGATTGTTGCTTTTTAATTTTTTTTCGGTATACGATTTTAGACAATGTAACACTAAATTCATATAAAACGAATAGTGGTACGATAACTAATATATCTGACATAATATCAGGTGGAGTTATGAAAATAGCTATAAGGGTTAGTAAAAAGTAAGATATCTTTCTAGCTCTAGATAGAAGCAGTGGATTAATGACACCAATTGAGGTAAGAAACATGGCAATGAGCGGTATTTCAAATAATAATCCAAACGGCAGTGTTAAGTTTATGATGAATTTAAAATACTTTTCAGCCGTAAACATGGTTTCAAATTGTCCTTTAGATAAGGATAATAAAAAGTTAAGAACAATTGGATACACGACAAAATAACCGAATGAAAGCCCTGTTATAAACAAAGTAAAAAATCCCGGAATGTAGGCTAATGTTATTTTTCGTTCTTTTTTAGTTAGTCCTGGTTTTACAAATAACCACGTTTGATGCGCAACAATCGGGATGGTAAGTGCGAACGCACTCACTCCTGAAATCATAAAATATATACTAAGGATTTCAGTTGGTCCTAATACTGCTAACTCACGATTAAGATCACGAATAAGCCAATCATAAATCTCCTTCACAAAAATGAATGATCCAAATAAAAAAACAATAAAAGCGAGTAATGTAATGATTAATCGCTTCCTTAATTCCCCAAGGTGATAAACAAGAGTTAACTCTTGATTTTTCATATAAGGCTCTCCCTTCCTTTTAGAAATAAGAGGAAGATGTAAGCTTTGGACTTACATCTTCGACACTTTTACTTAGAATGACCACTATCATCTTTTTCCTCTGACATTATATCCTTTGTTGAGCTTTTAAATTCTCTTAATGTATTCCCAAATGCACGCCCAATTTCAGGTAACTTAGATGGCCCAAAAATGATAAGAGCAATAATTAATATTAAAATTAGACCAGGTACTCCTATATTTTGTAACATGATGTTTCCTCCATTAAAAATATTTTTAAACTATTGATACGGATAAGATGAACAACATTTATCCTTTCACCACTTTTTCTTTTTCTTTTTCTTTTCCTCCATTATTTAATGGTAAAGGATCCATACTTTGATCGTTCGCTGTTAAATCAATTCCATAGTCTTTAGCGAAAACCATATGGGTTTCTACAAGAACACCTTCTATATTTTCATCTAAATTGAATATTCTCGCTCCACGAAGTCTGTTTCTATCAGCACCAGAAAGCCCGTACGTTCCAAAACCTGTGTTACCAGCATACCCAAGCAAAATTCCATAATAGTTGCCACAGTAGGTGTTTACATGATCATGTCCGCAGAAAACGCCCTTAACGTCCCCTCTCTCTAACATGGCTGAAAACAAACCACCGTTAACAGGTCCTGGACATTCATCTTCATTTCTTTCTCCTACAATATTATGTTTTGCCACTGCAAGATCATGGTTAGCTTGTGTTCTACTATCAACACTTCCATACCACATAAAACGATGTTCCCAAAGAGGGATATGAATGAACACAAGTGAAGGAACTTTATAACCATATTGCTTCTCAAGTTTTTTGGATTTCTCATAATACCAATTAACTTGATTAAAACGAAGCCAATCCCAAGTAGGGTATCCTTTAAAATCTTGTCCGGCTATTTGTGCTGGTGCATATCTTCCACTGTCAAGAAGCCAGAGGTTGAATGCCGCCTTATTGCCTTTTGATTTTCTTATTACAAGGTTCATGTTTCCTGTTCCAGTAAGGCCCTTTTCTCCAGGTTCATTCATATTATATTTGTAATTCATATAGAACTTCAGCATGTCATTCTCATACATTCCACTATTGGGTGAAGAATCTTCATCATGATTTCCAAATGTAACTGCCCATTTAATTCCTCTTTTTTCCATTGGCTGAGCTACATTATTTAAGGCTTGTTTCATCTCTAATTCAGTATCACAGCCTCCAGTAATATTGTCACCGTTAAGAACAACAAAATCCGGCTTCTCTGTGTCAAGAACTTTCTCCATAAGTTCAAGTGTCCTGCGATCAATTCGTTCATCATCTTGAGTGTCGTTAAATTGTACAACTTTAAACTTTCCATCTGAGTTAAATTGAATCTTAGCATTTTCTAATTCTTCAGCATGTACATTGTTAGTAAATAAATCTCCCGGCAATCCAGTAGACGCAAGTGTTAACGCAAGCGTACTCATTCCTCCTATTTTCATAAAACTCCTTCTGTCTAACCCTTTGTTTTGATCCTGATTACCCATGAACATTACCTCCAAATTTTTTGAAATTAATAGAGCCTTGCAATCGAAAAGAGAAAAAATAGGGGGAGAAGTTGTATACAGTTCTTCAAGTGCAAGCAATCATTATTTAAGAACTGCCGCCAATTCCCGTCATCTACTATTACATCGTAGAATAAAAATATTGATAGACTATTAAGTATGCTAGAAATGTAAGTAAAAAAAACAAAGATAGAACAGAAAACAAATAAGCCAAGTAAAACGACAATATAGTCTTTTTAATAAAAAAATTCAGACTATTTATAGTAGAATAGATAGAGGAAAAAGATGCTTTTTGATTTTATTTTATTCTTCATTTTTGATTAATTTACAAAACTTAATATTTTCTTAGGCTTTTTTTTATATTTAGTTCTTATAATTGTTTAAAACAAAACAAATTTAAATGATGGAGGAATTGAGAGTATTGTATGAATAAGTCTTTAATTACAGAAAGGTATAGAGTAATAATTAGAGAACTTGAAATAAAAAATAAAATTAATGTAGTGGATTTAGCAATTAAATTAAACGTAACACCAGAAACGATTCGAAAAGATTTAAGCGTGCTTGAGGAGAAAAAGAAATTACGTAGAATTCATGGTGGGGCTATTCAATATTTTGGTTTGATGAAAGAACCTCATTTTAATAAAAAAATCAGCATCTCTCATAATCAAAAAAAAATGATAGGGGAAACTGCCGCAACTTTCATTATGGATGGGGAAACGGTTGCTTTAGATGTAGGATCAACAACCTTACATATTGCGAGTTCAATTGAAAATGTAAAAAATATCACGATTGTGACCAACTCATTAGCAGCAGCTGAAATCTTAAATAATCGATTAGAAAATCAACTATTTGATGGCAATGTTATCGTACTTGGAGGAACAACTAATCCACTGCAACGTTCAATCAGTGGACCATTAACCAATCAGTTATTAGAACACTTTTATTTTGATAAAGCATATATTTCATGTGGGGGAATTAGCAAGGAAGGAATATGTGATTTCAATATTGATAAAGCAACTGCATCTACAATTATGATGAAAAGATCAAGAAGTGTATATGTTGTAACTGATTCTTCCAAAATTAATCAGAAGGCTCTTTTTCATATAGGGTCATTCCCATCAATTGATTTTGTTATTACAGATCAAGAAATGCCCGCTGATTGGTCTAAAGATGCTATGGTTAGAAACCTAAAATGGATAAAAGTAGGTGATATGTATGAAAATTAATTACCATGTTCATCTTAAGGAAGTTCCTTATTCCTTTAGATAGTTAGAAAAAACCTATTATGTGCAGTTTCAAAAACGGAACTAGGCTTTACTGATTGGCATTGCCATCATAAAAATCCATATCATCTTTCGAAAGATAATAGATTTTCAAACCTGATGTCAATCCATTTCGCTACGAAAGTCAATCCAGTATAAAGTAACTCAGGCATTTGTTAATAAACAGGAATTAATTTAAATGTTTTTGAGGGATTATTCAACGGTGACGTTTTGCCGACGGGATACGATCAACAAACCGCAAATATCTATACTATTAAAATCAGCAGTATTTAAAGTATTCTAAGAAGAAAAATTGAGTGAGAAGCTACTTTAAATACTTGATATCTTAACTCAGTAAACAATGCATTCAAAGTATTGAATGTAGCGATGTCTTATCAGTGAGAAGGCATCGAATTGTTGATTTGAAATAAAGTTCGATAATTTAATAAAGTTTGATCAAAATCCTGTATTAATTAAACAGGATTTTTCTTTTTTGCTCTTGGAGATGCTGACAATGCCCTAGCATGTTACTCAAATAAAGGGCCAGATAATGGAATAAACTAGAAGGACTGTTAGATATGATTCCTTTATCACACAACTATACAGTTGCTTACATTCGACGAGTAATCGTAAAGTTACATATACTTGTCAGGTAACTGCAGGATTGCTTATATTCAAGGAGGTAAAACGTGGATTACATTTCACTGAAAGAAGTGGTGCTAAAGGTGAAACGGTGGCCTAAAGATACCATAGCGGCGGGTCGTCGTCATACCGTTGGGCTTAAATCTGACGGAACGTTGACGGCTGTGGGTGATAATAAATATGGCCAATGTGATGTAAACGGCTGGAGCGATATTGTGGCGGTCACGGCGGGTAATGTTCATATGGCAACGAACACGGGTAATGCTCATACAGTCGGTCTTAAATCTGATAGTACTGTGGTGGCTGTGGGTTGGAATAAGCATGACCAATGCGATGTAAACGACTGGCACGATATTGTAGCGGTTGCGGCGGGTTGGCGTCGTACCATTGGGCTTAAATCGGATGGCACGGTGGTTGCAGTGGGCCGAAATAATGAAGGTGAATGCGATGTAAGCGGCTGGCATGATATTGTGGCGGTCGCGGCTGGTGACTGGCATACCATCGGTCTTAAATTGGACGGAACGGTAACGGCTGTGGGTAATAATCGGTATCGCCAATGCAATGTATGCAGCTGGAGCGATATTGTGGCGGTCGCAGCGGGCTATCTTCATACCATCGGTCTTAAATCTGACGGTACAGTGTCGGCTGTGGGTTTGAATATACATCACCAATGCGATGTAAGCGACTGGCGCAATATTGTGGCGATAGCAGTGGGTAGTAATCATACCATCGGCCTTAAATCTGACGGTACAGTGTCGGCAATGGGCTGGAATGAGTATGGCCAATGTAATGTAAGTGATTGGCGCGATATTGTGGCGATAGCGGCGGGTTGTACTCATACCGTCGGTCTTAAATCGGATGACACGGTGGTGGCTGTGGGTGATAATGAATATGGCCAATGCGATGTAAGCGGCTGGTGCAGCATCCAACTGCCCGGCAATTAGTTTTTAATAACAACAAACCAGAGAATAACTGAACGAGTTAATGAGCATTGCTTCGAAAAAAGGCTATTCCATTAAAGGGCGCTTTTCTGAAGTAACGAAAAAAGCCTAATTTCTCATTATTAAAATTGAGAAATTGGGCTTTTTAATATTGTAATTTCCTTAACGTTGTAAATCCGCATTTTCCTGACGCTACCCCATTTTATACTTGTATTATTCCATTAAAGCGCCCGATGGTTGAAGAGCTAAAAATGAATAAGCAAAGCAGAAATAAATCATAGGTGTTCATTTTTGATACCAGCCGTTCATTTATTTCCTAATTGATTTTCGGCTTCTTTTACTAGAAATCTATATTGTTTTCTATCTTGGTAGTGATTAATTACATAATAAAGAGCACGTTCATATGCTGTTTCAAATGCCTCGTTTTGTGTTGTCTTAACATCCGGGGTCACGCCTTTTCCCTCCCAATTTGTTTGGGTAATGGGATTAATTGCCCGCCCATCTGGGATAAAGATGCTAAAATGTTTCGTTAATTGATGAACAGCACCCGGATTGGCTCCTCCTGCCGTAACTTCTCCGATGACGGTTGCACGCTTTAAGTTTTTCAGATTATAAGCAAACTCTTCAGCACCGGAGAATGTTTTGTGGCTCGTTAATACATAGACAGGCTTGTCTCCATACCGTTTTCCGGGAACGTATGATAACGTCCAAGACTGGCTTAAAAAATCCTTTGACCTTGAATAAAAGCTGTTCAGGTGAAAAGGTTCAGAATTAAACAAATAACTTATTATAAAGGCAACCATTAAAGGACTTCCGCCTCCGTTACTCCTCAAGTCAAAGATAAGGGCGTCCGTATTGGCCACCAGATTCATTGCATTCACAGCAGCCTCGGCAGCAAACTCTGGTTCGTAGAAAGCTCGAAGTTCGATATAACCGATATTTCCTGGAAG
Organism: Neobacillus sp.; assembly: GCF_031988165.1. NCBI lineage: Bacteria > Bacillati > Bacillota > Bacilli > Caryophanales > Bacillaceae > Neobacillus > Neobacillus sp. The sequence continues at coordinate 4,647 of NZ_DALZYO010000039.1, read as the reverse complement.
ACGTTCAACTTTATGAAACCCATAATTGTCGATCTTTGCTTGTAGGAGATAATCCTCTCTTTGTTCTTTCTCACGAATCTTTCGATCAATAGACTTCTCTTGTTCTGTGTATCGTAATCTCAAATGTTTGTCTTTACTTATTTCCCGAAGATCGTTGGTGATTTGCTCACAAAATGTTTCCGGACTTTTAATGGATTCGTAATCTTTTCTTGTTAACTTTAGTTCCAAGTACTTTCCCATTTCTTTAGCAATATCAGGAAACACGTAATGTTCGTTTAACGCTTTGACTAATGAATGGATGATTTCATCATGAACCCAGCCGCTCATTTTGTTAGCTTGCACAAGGATCATCCCCTTTGAATCGCTCTATTTTTTCAGATGCTATTTGATACATTCGAGCTTATACTCAGCATATCTCATTCCCCGGAGCAATAACAAGAAAACTGCTGTAATAATTATGCCATAAGGGCACAAAGTAAAGAACCTCCTTGAGTTATCTTTTCACTTATTCCATTTTAACCCGATAGTGGAACAACGTGTTGAGTAATTTGATCAAACTTTATTTCAAACGGTCTATCTTTTTTACAAATGAAGGAGTGCAAATCAAAAAGTAAATAAAATAAGAAAGATTCACAAGGATGGGGATTATGGAACAATGGCTTGATGTTCAAACACTTATCTGGTTATTTTCGATTATGTTTGTCATTGCCCTCAGCCGTTCTTGGAAAGCGTAAAGTCGTTCGTCGGTTTCAAAAAGGAGTTCAATGGAATCCAGCAGACGATTTCTGCTTTCAAATGGAACTGAAAACGTTTAACACTACAGGGACAAATTGGGTAATTGACGGTGAACTATATACTTTAAAATAAATACCTCAACCTTTGTCCAGATATAATTGTTTAGTGTAGTTGAGCCTAAATGATTCTGATAGAGAAAGGGGATTATTGAATGATTTCCCAAAGAGTGAAGTAGAAATTATCAAAATCCTCGGAAATAGTATGGCCAACAATAACACTGAAAGATTTCTAAATGCATTTAATAACATCCATGATTATATAAAGAGGGAATGCGGTTCAAATGGACATCTTGGTTTTACAGAGGGACTTAATAAGTTAAGGAATAAAAACTTTATTTTAGAGGTATTGGAAAGACATCTTGTTCATGAGGGGGACGTCTTGGGTTTATTGCAAAAGTTGTAATACCTACTAGGATCAAAACAAAGATTGAAAGCATGATAAATAGGGAACAATTGAAGTTCTTGTGAATTGCTGACAATTATGTAAATTTTTAAAAGGTGTACTATTTTCAGTACACCTTTTTGTCTATAATGATAGTAGGCATTTTAACCTAAAAGAGGTGAGAAAAGTGGGGAAATTACTTTTTACTGAATTTGAGGAGGTCGCTTCAAAGAACCGACTTAGCGAGTGGTTTGACTACCAATCGAGCGGACAAAAACCAGTGAGCGACAGGACAGCTACAAAAATCAGAAGGAGAACCAAAAAAATTAGGCTCAGGACAATATGTGGTAGGCAAGGATATCCCAGCAGGCAGATATGTTGCACACGCATTAGGACGCGGCTCAAACTTCTTCGTATATGATGGGGGCAGTGGGTCAGCAAAGGTAAATACAATACTTGGAAGTGCAGGAGGAATTGGTACGGGCGACTATACATTCTTCTGCGACGATAGAGACATCATCGAAACTCACGAATCAGTACAATTAAGTCCAGTTAAATAATCATTTTTGGGAAGTTGATGGGAAATGTTGACTTCCCAAAAGGAATTCATAAATTTAAAATCAGTTATGAAGTTATTGTTATGAAGCTTACAAACTATGAAGAGATTTTATCTAAATTAATTAAGTGTCAGTATAATTCGGATTAGAAAAGTAGGTAAATCAGAAATCTTATCTAAAATGATTCTTTTTGGAAGGAGTTTAGCTGCAAGAATGAGAATATTTACTTTAGTAAAATACTTTTAGGAGTTGAAACCATGAGCAAGTATTCACCATTATTAAATTATTTAAGTAACCATGATGGAAATCATATTAAATTAACATTTAACCAAATTGAAACAATTATTTCGGATAAATTGCCGCAATCAGCATCTAAATATAGAGAATTCTGGTCAAATGGTGGGCATAGTCATGCAAGTTCCTGGATGGAGGCTAATTGGAGAGTTGAACATGTGGTTTTAGGAGAATACATTGTATTTGAAAAATAAACTTCAGAATAATTATTAAAATTAGTGTACCCACTTTAGCAGAAAGATGGTGCAGCAATTGTTAGCAGAAATACATAATAAAATTGCGGCAAATGGCAGCAACTTGACTGATCGGTTGGAGGATAAATTAACTGGAGACTTCTTTGGCACTTTGCGTTACTTGCCATTTGAAATTGGCATGAAATCAGTTCTTTCATCAGTTAGATTTGAAAATGACAAGGTCACCCAAGAATGGAATGGCATAATTCAAGTTGAAAGGGGTTATATGCAAGAAATAGAATTCTGGTATCGGCACTCTGAAGGGGAAATAGATTTATTAGTTCCTTTATCCAATGTAATTATTGGCATTGAAGTCAAATATTTAAGTGGTATTTCTTCAGAAGATGACACTATTGATAACAGCATAAATTACCAGGAAAGCTGTAATCAGTTAGCTAGATATTCCAGAATGATGAAAGATATTTCTAATGGAAGAATAACTTACTTAATTTTTCTAGCCCCGTATAAAATGATGCAGGAAGTTGAGAAAACGCTTCGGAATCGTTCGATTATTGCTCCAGATGTAAAACTAGGTTTTTTATGCTGGGAAGATATTCTTGATTCACTAGATGAAATTGATTTGTCACAACTTGAAATAGGGCAGAAAATGATTGTCCATGATTTACAATCACTTCTCATGAAAAAGGGACTCATGAGATACAAGGGGATTTCAAAAGACATTCTAGAAAAGGAAGTATCTAATGGACCTTATATTTTTCAAAATGGCCCCAAAATAACTATAAACATGAGTTGGCCCACTAAATTAATAATGGAGGAAGAATATTATGTCTTTAATAAAGAGTAATCTGGGGCAAAATATTTCTACTGCTGTAGAAGTTTTAATAGAAACATATAAAAACCTAGACAGCTTATTTGTAGAGTTGGATCGAATAGGGGAAGAAGAAGGATTTTTAACCCTTACACCAAGATTCATGCGTTGGAAATCAGATTCTGATCCAGCGGGATGGTTGACCAGTAATTTCATTAAGCTGTATCAATTAGAAAAAGACCCGGATTTCTCAAATAATCTAGGCTTGAAATCTGGTTCATTATTTGGAGTAGAGGTCGATTTACTAACAAATGAATATCCAGTTATTTCACTTATAAGGTACACATTTGATTATTCTCATTGGACAAAATTGCCGTCAATTTCAGATCACTGGATTTTCTTCGGACCATTTAGATACGATAACTTCTTTAATATATATGAAGAAGACGGTCTTTGGTCGAGCGAACCTTTAGACAAAGCCAAAAAACGCTACTGGGGAATACAAAGAGCTGTTGCAAGGCAGATCCCACTCGTAGAAATCACAACACCTGAATCTATTCGGACAAAGATATTTCAGGAATTAGATCAATTACCGATATAATAGGAAAGTTTATACGAATTAATGGGGAAGATTCGTTTATTTCAATCTTAAAGCACCTTATGAAATTAAAAGCTCCAAACTCGTCGTAATGGCCCCGATAACGTGCGGTTACTCCCTTGAATGTGTTCCTGGAGAGAAAGTGGCTAACTATTACAAGCGAAGGGCAGAGAATGGAGTAAGGAGCATCCTGCTCTATACCGTTTCAGACTGTCGACAAATCCGAAAAACTTCGGGTTTGCCGGCTCTCTTTTCTTACGATTAGTCAATAATTATTTCATAAAATATTTTTAAATCATATATTTGGTAAGAGAGTGAATGATCAAACCAAAACTTTACAATTGACAAAACGAACTGTAACGATTAAATTTACAGTATGGAAACTGTAAGGTTTTTTATTACATTTAAAAATACTTGCCAAATACATTTAGGAGTGTGTAAAACCATGGTGACTGTGTATACGACACCGAGTTGTGGTTCATGTCGAAAAGCAAAAGCTTGGCTGGAAGAGCATCAAATTGACTATATTGAAAGAAACATAGTATCTCATCCCCTTACAGTCGATGAGATTAAATCGATTCTTCGCTTGACAGAAGAGGGGACTAGTGAGATTATTTCCACTAATTCGAAGGCATTCGAAGAATTAAACGTAAATATTGAATCTCTTCCGCTTAATGAATTGTATAAATTAATAATGGAGCATCCCAAAATGGTACGACGGCCAATTATCCATGACGAAAAAAGATTACAAGTTGGATATAACGAGGACGAAATTCGTAGTTTTCTGCCTCGTAGGATACGAAACTATTTGTACACCGAATTGCAAAAAGCGGCCAATTAAAATGAAAAAATAACGGCAAAATGCTTAGTCACGACAATAAAAACAAAAATTAACCCTTATTATATTTAATAAATAGGTTATTTAAAAGGAGGAGAAACTGATGATTGAAGTATTTGTGACAGTTAATTATAAAGATCGAAATTACCATACCAATGTTATCGTAAAAAAAGATATGGCTT
>NZ_DALZYO010000038.1:54343-55905 GCF_031988165.1 Neobacillus sp. | reverse complement strand
CTTACCTTTTCCTTTAATGGCTTTTTTCCATGCTTTATTCTATCCTCTTCAATAGTCTTGTTTAATTCATCAAAGTATCCACGGGTTTCTACATCAACTTCTTCTCTCGTGTATTTACTTATTTGCATTTGCCTTTAAGTGGGTTGAGTCAGTTTATTTTTTTGGTTGTGTGAGGACATTATTGATTTTGCACCTGTTGATTGGAGCGGAAGGCGCGAAGACTCCTGCGGGAGTACGGGGCAGGGGAGACCCCACAGGCGCATTAGCGCCGAGGAGGCTCCCCGGCACGCCCGCGGAAAGCGAAGCGCCTGGAGCGCAAATCAACAGACATGTTGCATTAATAATATTACAAATTATCGCGGTGAAATGTTAAAGTGACATAAAAAAATAAAGGCTGTCGAAGGTTTTTCGACAGCCTGAAGCTGCCGTAAAATCGGCAGCTTTTTAAATGATATAGTATAAATTTTCGACTTTTAGTTTTGTCCAACTCCTGCACCCGTGGCTAGTATACTTGGGGTTGGGGCTCATGATAGTTTTTTATGAAAAAATAGATTTAATCGCATCAATGAGCCGAATGAAAAATTGCTTGATTTTTTCAAAAAATCCTTGCCCTTCTTCAGAATGAATAAAATTTGAAATCCGGTCCTTCGCTTTATTAAGTTGATCACTTACTTGGTTCCAATCAATATTTAAATCCTTTAGCTTATTAAAAAAGTCAATCAGCCTTTTCATTTCCTTATCGGAAAGATTAACGTTTAAATCCTTTGCAGCTTGTTCTATGATTTTCCGTAATTCCTCATCATTTTTCGGTTTATTCTTGGCGATTTCTTCTTTTACTTTGGCAATAAGTGCTGCGGCATTCTTATCGCCGATGGAATCACCCAATTTGGCTGTTTCAACCATTTCTTGGTTTGCCGCTTGTTTAACTTCTTCAGGGATGGTTTTATCAGCCGATATTTCGTATGCTTTTATTATTCCGGTTAACGCTGCAGTTCCGGAAACGGCTATTGGGGCAGTAATATAAATGTTAGCATCCTTGACCCCTGCCGTTATCAAAGCATTCACATACATTTCATCGGTTACCCAATTGATATTCTTTGTTTTAACCGTTATCCCGGAACCCTTAGGTGCAATGGTAATGGCAGAGGACGAGATTGCCTTTGTACCAATTAATGATTTAGCTACATATTTCCCTAAATATTGATGTTCTTCCTGATTTGATACCGTTATGATTTGAACATCCTTCGGGGCACCCATTTCCGTTAATAACACTTGTTTTTGCTCAGCAGATAAATTTTCACCTAATGTTACAATCATGTCTCCTTCAGCCATGTCAGCAAAGCTTTGGTGAGGGCTTATAAACATAATAACTGCGAGTAGGAGAATAAGGATTTTTTTCATCGTGGACCTCCTCGAATTTCTTAAGCTAGTCATGAGAATATTTTGGCTCTGTTAATAATATAACCGAAACCTTTAATATAAACGTAAAAAATAGCCTATAAGTTTCATAGATTTTAATCCTTTGGCGAAAGATATGCAAATTTTGTAAGAGAAAATAGATT
>NZ_DALZYO010000038.1:0-54333 GCF_031988165.1 Neobacillus sp. | reverse complement strand
TTTTTGTTTTTTGGTGTAGAATGGAGGATAAAGAAAACTCACCGACTGGCGGGTCCCTAAGGGCGGTTCATGAGGGGGGGCGTCGAAAAGTCAGCTTTTCGACTGCCAAGCTTATGTTCACGAAGCATTCCTTAGAGCACTTTTGCCTGATAGGCAAGATATACTTTCCTATTGGATAAGAAAGAACTCTTTTTGGAGGATCGTTTTTAATGAAAAGAAACAACTGGGTTTTATTTGGTATTCTTATTGGCCTTTCCATTATTTGGGGAATTATTTACTGGATCTTTATTGCGCCTACCCGATAGCAATAATTGTAATTGATGATTGCCCAATAGTTATGTATGATTGTTGTTAGTGAAACATTATAAATTCACCTACATATAATGAATAAGGTTTATTAATGATTTATTTGAAAAAAATATACTATTACTAAACCAGAGTGTTCATTGGTTTATTTAATATAATGAGGGATCTAAATGTTAATTCGTTATAAGAAAACATTCGAAAAAATTGCCATGGGTTTATTGTCTTTTATGCCGAATGAAAAGGATTTAAAGAAGCTTCAGCAAACCATGAAAGAATATGAGACAGAAGAGGATTGGCAGCTTTTTCTGTGGAAAGAAGAAGATATTATTGGACTCCTTGGGGTCCTGTACCATGAGGATAAAAATGCTCTAGAAATTCAGCATATTTCAGTCAATCCTTCCCATCGTTTTCAAGGGATTGGAAAAAGAATGGTTAAAGCACTAAAAGAAATGTATACAGATAAAGATATTATCTCAAATGAAAATACAGCAGCTTTTATTGAAAAATGTGAATTATGTTAGATTTTAGCGAGTGGCAGCGAATATCATTATTCGCTGCCTTTTCGCATCATTAAAGACTGATATCTTTCCTGAATAACGTCTGTTCTGTCCCGAAATTTATGACGATGAACTAGGTTATTATTAGTGATATCACTTTTTTGACCCCATGTAAATCCTTCACTTATACAAGATTTTTTACACAATTCTAATAAGACAGTGTCACAGATAGGTAAATCAAAGCTTTCATATACTACTTCTGTTTCAATGAATGATAAACGCTTTTTTAGTGACTCGGAGAGGAGAATTTTATCTAAGCCAAGAATTGTTAACTCATCTACTTGTGTTTCAAAAATCTTTAACGATTTTTCTAACGTTTTTTTCGCACCTATAAAATTGCTTCTCCGGTGATGATAAGAAGAAACTGCTAATAAAATAAGACCGACCCAGATGGAATCCTTGTTCCCGGAATCTGTCTTTTTCCAATATTCTTCAAGTACTTCATGGCACTCAAAATAATCTCTGTCACCATGAAAATGGGTTAAAAATTGGATATATTCTTTCGGATACAAATAATCCCCCCTCAACTAATGATTAATACTTAGTTTATCATACTCGAATAGGTTCTTTGGTAAAAGGAATCCTGTAAAAAAAACCCGTCAGGATTGACGGGCCTTCGCTTGTTCTAATCAATTTGTCCGATCCAAAAAGGAACAAGGTTTCAAGCAGGTACTTCCTTTTTTATATTAATAGATCCAAGAAGCACCAACGATTATTAACAAAATAAATAGTACAACGATTAATGCAAAGCCGCCTCCAAAACCGCCATCCATATATAAAACCTCCTAAAAGATATTGTTCTTTTCCATGTCATCTTATGTAGGATATTTGTCCATTGTTATGGGCAAACATCATGTTTTCATAATAAAACCCTACACGGTTGAATTTTCTATTGGATAACCCAATTGAATCCACTATACTAGTAATAGTCATTGTAATAACTAAATGAATATTATTTTTTAAGAATTTTGGTGAGATTAATGCCATATCAGGTGAAAATAGATGCGTTTGAAGGGCCATTAGATTTGCTGCTCCATTTAATAAATCGACTTGAAATTGATATATATGATATTCCAGTTGCCCAAATTACGGAACAATACTTAATTTATATTAAAACAATGAGTGAGCTTAAATTAGATGTGGCGAGCGAGTTTTTGGTTATGGCTGCTACCTTACTCGTCATTAAGAGTAAAATGCTTTTGCCGAAGCATGAAGAGTTTTTCGATGATGAAGACCATGAAATGCCCTTCGAGGAAGACCCAAGAGATGAACTGGTTGAACGTTTGATTGAATATCGAAAGTACAAGGAAGCTGCCCATGATTTAAAGTCAATGGAAGAAGAACGCGGCTTAATGTATACAAAACCGCCGAGCGATCTTTCAGATTTTGCGAAAGAATCCCAGCCTCAACAAGCAGAGTTAAATGTTTCTCTTTATGACATGTTAGCTGCTTTTCAGAAATTATTACGCAGAAAGAAACTCCAGCGGCCAATGGCTACAAAAATTGCCCGTCAGGAAATATCGATTGAAAAAAGAATGACTGAAATAATGGATGAATTAAAACAGCTTAAAGGGCGGAAAAATTTTAATGATTTATTTCCGTATCCTGGGAAGGAACATATCGTCGTTACCTTTTTAGCTATTTTGGAGCTTATAAAAAGAAAAGAAATTGACGTAGAGCAGCAAGAAAACTTTGGAGATATCTTTGTTGAAGCTCTAAAGGAAGGAGCAGATGTGGTTGGATATAATTAATTGGAACAGCATACTCGAAAGTCTATTATTTGCAGCAGGTGATGAAGGGCTTTCGCTAAAGCAATTGGTAGAAGTCTTAGAGGTGGATGAACTGAAGGCAAGTGAAATCATTGAGGATGTAAAACAAGAATATGAGCAAAACAATAGAGGAATCATGATTGTTCAGCTTGCAGGAACCTATCAATTGGCAACGAAGAAGGAAAATGCCGCTTACTTAAAGAAGCTGGTGGACTCTCCACATACAACGACTTTATCTCAGGCTGCACTAGAAACGTTGGCTATCATTGCCTATAAACAACCGATAACACGGGCGGAGATTGAAGAAATCCGTGGAGTAAAAACGGAAAGACCGCTACATACACTGAGTGCAAAAGTGTTAATAAAAGAGGTTGGTCGTGCAGAAGGAACAGGAAGAGCTTATTTATATGGGACGACGAAAGAGTTTCTCGATTATTTTGGTTTAAAAAGCTTGGAAGAACTACCACAACTTCCTGAAAAAGTAGCGGATGAATTTATTCAAGAGGAAGCAGATTTATTTTTTGAGAAATTCCAGGAAACGATTAACTCATAATTCCCCATTTATTAGGGGTATTTATGATAAAATAAAAATACGTTTTCAGTTAATCAGATCATAAAGAGAATGAGCTGAGCAATTCGATAAGGAGCGGGATGAAGGTGCTAATAAAAGAATGTAGAGGGTTTGAATTAGAAAAAGAAAAATCAAATACTTCGGAGGATTTTTTTAATAGGAGTGAAGTTACTTTCAGCGAAGATGGGCAGGAAAGAACACTTCACGTTCTTTATGTTCGCTATTTTGATGAAATCATCCAGGAATTTACTCCATACCAACAAGACCCGATCATTGTTCAAGAAGGAAAAGAGGTCAAGTTCAAGGATATCGTGGCACTTGTGTGTCTATTGAAAAATCCAGGCTTGCGTGGGCGGAAGCGCCTATATATCAATTCTAAACATGAATTTGCTGCAAATTTTCAAGATATAAATTTTAATAAACTGCCAGAAATATTTCAAGCTTTGAATCAAAAAAGCAGCTATGAGCTCAGGTCTCCACTTGAGTTCATCATGCAACCTCAATAAAGGGAAATTGGAGAAAATCTAAGGGGGTAACTATGGGGAATACGTTAGTAAATTCACAACTAAACGATGTAAAAGGGTTCCTAAGTAAGACCATTTCAACTTTAGAGGATTTCTTAAATGAAACAACCATCACGCAATTGCATAAAGAAAATGAAGAGGAACGGTCCTATACAAAATTAATTTTTTCAAATTTACGTAAACTTATCGTGTATAGCGAGGAAGGCTTGGATGCCTGTTCGGTCATTTTTCAAAGTGAACCTTTTCAAAAAGCGGCAGCGGAAAAAATTCTTTATAAAATTTACCATCAATGTATAGAAGAATTTTTTGCGCCAAAGAATGATGCCTGGTACGAAGATAGTCGATCCGCCTATACAGGGAGGAATTCCATTAAGTTTTATCGTAATGTCCCGGATAGCATCGAGCAACTGCTTATTAGTCTTGAAGGAGAATTCCAGCGAATTAGAGAAGAACTTGAGTATTACGAAACGGATTACAGAACAAAAATGATTCAATCCAAATAAATCTACATGGAAGGTTGCCTTTTTGACGGGGCAGCCTTTTTACTTTTTCTAATCCGTTCTTAATCAATTATACCTTTCATACCATTTAGGTAGAATTATTGTTTTCCAACGATAATAGGGCTATGGAATGAGGGGGATAAGATGGATCGGTTTAGTCGATATGTCATTGAACTATTTGAATGGAATGAGCAAATGAAACAGTTCCTAAACTCTGAAAAGGTTGGTCAAGACTCAGAACTATGGGGAAAGCTTGAAGATTTTACAGAATTGATTGAAAGCACAAACCGTGAGTTATCAAATGAGGAGCTACTATCTCTTCAAACAAAAGCAGAGCATATCCATGAACAAATGGAAGATTACTTTAAAAGAAAACAAGAAAAAGCAACAGGAAATATCTGGATAGTCGAAAAGCGAATTCCACCGGGTGGCCATACTCTACCAGATCTTCCTTATCCCTATAATGCCTTAGAGCCCTATATTTCTGAAGAAATAATGCATCTGCATCACGATAAGCACCATCGTGCCTATGTTGATGGGTTAAATAAAGCAGAACTTAAGCTAAAAATAGCAAGGGAGACCAATGAATTTTCATTAATTAAACATTGGTCGAGAGAGCTTGCCTTTCATGGGTCGGGTCATTACCTTCATACAATTTTTTGGAAAAATATGAGCGCAAATGGCGGTGGAAATCCCCATGGACCGTTAAAAGAAGAAATAGATCAATACTTTGGGAGTCTTAACGCTTTTAAAAAACAATTTTCAGAAGCGGCAAAACAGGTTGAAGGTGTCGGCTGGGCCTTGTTAGTTTGGTCACCTAGGGCAAGGCATCTAGAAGTATTACAATCGGAACGGCATATGTTACTTACCCAGTGGGATACGATTCCGCTTCTTGTCCTTGATGTTTGGGAGCATGCCTATTATCTGCAATATAAAAACAACAGGGCTGAATACGTGGACAAATGGTGGAATATCGTTAATTGGCATGATGTCGAAATGAGGTTTGAAAAAGCAGCAGATATTAAATGGCCTGCATTTTAAAAATGAAGAGTTCTCATTTAAGCAGTCGACAGTTGTCGGGTGCTTTCGTTTTTCTCAAGGAAGTAGTCATATCAAACCTTGTCCTGCATAAAATTGAATTGTACAAGACTAGACAAGTAGATTGTAAGAAAAGCGTAAGCGCCCGTTTAGCGGAGCTGGAGCTAGACAATTCTCAAAGTCTAATGATATAAATTCTGATTTTATAAGAAGGGGACGAGGTAAATCTGATGAGAATGATTTCGAAGTTAGTAATTTTTTTCCTCATGGTCTCACTATTCATTGCAAACATTCCTCAAAAGGTGGATGCTTCCCTTGGAGTAAGTGCAGCTGGTGCCGTACTTATCGAGCAGAAATCTGGTCGGGTCCTTTTTGAGAAAGATGCCTACACAAAAAGGAGGATTGCGAGCATAACAAAAATTATGACAGCGATTCTCGCGATTGATTCGGGGAAAATGAATCAAATGGTAAAGGTAAGTGAAAAGGCGACTCGTGCTGAAGGGTCATCCGTTTATTTAAAACCTGGAGAAAAAATCCAACTGAACGATCTGGTTTATGGATTGATGCTAAGATCTGGAAATGATGCCGCTGTAGCCATTGCCGAATATATTGGTGGAAGTGTCGATGGATTTGCCTATTTAATGAATCAAAAAGCAAAGGAAATAGGGATGTATAATACCCATTTTGCTAATCCGCATGGACTAGATGATCATGAAGATCATTACTCAACAGCATATGATATGGCCATTCTAATGCGCTACGCTATGAAAAATAAGACATTCCAAAAAATCTCTAGTACCAAGGTATATCATGCTCCGAATCCAACAGAAAATTGGGACCGTGAGTGGAAAAATAAAAACCGCCTGCTTTCAAAATACAAATATTGCACAGGAGGAAAGACAGGGTTTACAAAAAGAGCGAAAAGAACGCTTGTCACTACCGCAACAAAAGGAGATATGAGCCTGATTGCTGTAACCTTGAATGGACCAGATGATTGGAATGATCATATTTCTATGTATGAAAATGGCTTTAAAGGGTTCGACATGATTGAAGTGTTGTCGAAGGGTAAAATTGATTTAGTGAAAAACAAATATTATAAAAATCATTTGTACGTAAAAAAGTCAATTGTCTATCCTGCAACAAGCGCTGAAGCGGACTTATTTTCAGTGAAATTTAAGTTAAATAAGCCGGAGAAAAACTGGGGTTCTACTAAGAAAACGGAAAAAGTTGTTGGGAAGGCAGCTGTTTATTTGGATGGGAGAGTTGTACAGGAAATCCCGATTTACTATGGAAACGTTCCTGAAAAGAAGAAAGGGCTGTTCCATTTTATTATGGAAATTTTCCTTTCAGTCATCGGTGTGAACGCCAATGGTTAATTATATATGGGTATTTATGACGATCATAGGCATTGTTTTTGCACTGATTAATGGAACTATGGAGGAAGTAAATAAGGCAATATTTGATGGTGCAAAAGAAGCGGTAACTCTTTGTATCGGTTTAATTAGTGTTCTTGTTTTCTGGCTAGGCATGATGCGAATTGCAGAGGAGTCAGGACTCCTTGAACGTCTTTCTAAACTATTTCGACCAGTAGTAAAAATTATCTTTCCCGAAGTCCCCACAAACCACCCTGCGATGGGGTATATCTTATCAAATATGATTTCTAATATGTTTGGGTTGGGGAATGCAGCAACTCCTCTCGGAATTAAAGCAATGGAGGAACTTAAGAAATTAAATGGGGGGAAGAATGCTGCAAGCAGGTCAATGGTTACCTTTTTAGCTATAAATACAGCAAGTATTACAATTATTCCGACAACCGTTATTGCCATTCGAATGAACTATAAATCCACTTCTCCCACTGAAATTGTTGTTCCAACCATTATTGCCACCATACTTTCGGCAATAGGGGCAATCTTGATAGACCGCTACTTTTATTATCGCAGAAGCCGTAAAGGGTGAAAATATATGGAACTAATTTCGCTAATTTCGTTGACTTTTATCCCTTTATTAATAGGGTTTATTCTATTATATGGTACCATTAAACAAGTACCAACTTATGAAAGCTTTGTTGAAGGTGGAAAAGAAGGTATAAAAATAGCGGTATCCATCATTCCATTTCTTGTCGGGATGCTGGTCGCCATCTCTATATTTCGTGCATCTGGTGCACTGGACGCATTAATGAATTGGATTAGGCCGCTTACGAAAGCGATGGGAGTACCAGCGGAAATTGTTCCATTGCTAATCATCAGGCCCATTTCGGGAACAGCTGCTCTTGGCATGACCAGTGATTTAATTGCTACCTATGGTCCGGATTCTTTTATTGGCCGGCTTGCATCAGTTTTACAAGGGAGCACGGACACGACCTTTTATGTATTAACCGTATATTTTGGTGCAGTTGGAATTAAAAAAATGGGGGACGCTCTTAAAGTTGGTCTTCTTGCAGACGTAGTAGGAATTGTTGCGGCAATTGCTGTGGTTGCCTTGGTATTTGGAACAAAATAAGCTGAAATTAAGAAAAAGAGAGAAAAAGTAAGTTCTCATATTGGGAACTTACTTTTTTTCTTCATTATTAAAGCCCGTTACTTTGAAAAGTGGAGAAATTGTGTCATAATTCATTAGAATAGTAAGGTGAAAAGGCTTTATATGTAAATGGGAAATATTCCTATTTACAAAACAGAGTGAAAAAGCGTAAAAATGGGCCAAACTTTCATATTCGGAAAAATTTAGAGGTGAAATAAATGGAAAGATTGCAAAAAGTTATTGCTAGAGCTGGGATTGCTTCCAGAAGAAAATCTGAGGAACTTATAAAAGAAGGCAGAGTAAAGGTTAATGGAAAGGTTGTTACTGAGCTGGGTTTGAAAGTTACTTCTTCCGATAAAATTGAAGTAAATGGAATCCAAATTGAGAAAGAAGAGCCTGTCTATTTTCTTTTATATAAACCAAGAGGAGTCATTTCAAGTGTAAGCGATGAGAAGGGCAGGAAAGTCGTTACTGATTTCTTTTCTAACTTTAAAGAAAGAATTTTCCCAGTTGGCCGCTTAGATTATGATACATCAGGATTATTGCTGTTAACGAATGACGGGGAATTTGCCAATTTGCTTATGCACCCAAGTAATGAAATTGAAAAAGTGTATGTTGCAAAAACAAAGGGCATCCCGCTCCCGGAGAACCTAAGAAAATTACAAAAAGGAATTCGGCTGGAGGACGGGAAAACAGCACCAGCCAAAGTGAAAATGCTCTCAGGAGATAAGAAAAAACAAACAGCTATAGTTGAGATTAGTATTCATGAAGGAAGGAATCGTCAGGTTAGAAGGATGTTTGAAGCAATTGGTCATGACGTAATGAAATTAAAGCGTGAGCGATATGGATTCTTGACCTTGAACGGGTTAAAGGCAGGAGAGGCGAGGGAACTGACTCCACATGAGGTAAAGCAGTTGAGGGCCTTAGCAATGGGTGTTTCTAAAAAAAATTCATAGAATCGTCACAAATAGTTTCTTTCATTAACACTATATTGATATTGCAAAATGCTATAATTTATACAAACTGTGTCTGTTGATTTACTGGAGGGTTCTTTATGAAAAAACGGCGATTAGTAATAAGAACTATTATTTTGCTTGTACTTGGTGCTGCCGTTGTTTACACGCTATATGCTAATTTTACTAAAGACAATAAACAAAAAGTGGCAGTTGGTGACACGGCGCCTGATTTTGCGCTGGTTGATATGGAAGGAAACAAACATCGACTTTCTGATTATCGAGGACAAGGAGTGTTCCTGAATTTTTGGGGAACATGGTGTCCTCCGTGTAAGAAAGAAATGCCATATATCAATAATCAATACCATCAATTTAAAGACAGAGGGGTTCAGCTTATGTCTGTAGATATACAGGAATCCCCACTCGCCGTTCAACAATTTGCAGACCGCCTTAAGCTTGATTTTCCCATTATGATTGATTCAGAAAAAGAAGTTATGAATACTTATGGTGTTGATCTGCTTCCAGCCACATTTTTAATTGATAAAGATGGGAAGGTTGTGAAATATCATACGGGAGAGCTGACTGAAAATATGATTAAGGAATTTATGGAGAAAATTAAACCTTAAGGTTGTAGGGAGTTTTTTAGTATGAAAGATGTGAAATGTGAATGCGGGCACGTGAATCCACATGGAACCGTGTTGTGTGAGGCCTGCGGTAAGGTGTTGGACGAACGAGAAAACAAGGATGAATTACTTGATATGCGCTATGAAGGTAGTGCACGCCGCTCACAAACCTATAATAAAACGATTGTAGATAAAATATGGAATTTCTTTTCGTCGGTAAAGGTCGGCGTCTGGCTAATTATCATTACCTTACTTGCTTCCATACTAGGAACCATACTTCCACAGAAAATGTATATCAACCTGCCTCCTGATGTGTATTATGAGCAAGAGTATGGTTGGTTTGGAAAATTATATTACCAGTTAGGGTTACATGATTTGTATGGCTCTTGGTGGTATTTATTGTTAATCGCTATGATTGGAATTTCACTTGTCATTTGTAGTCTTGATCGGGTTGTACCTTTATATAAGGCCTTAAAAGCGCAAAGAGTTACACGAAATGAAGGATTCCTTAAGCGTCAGCGTCTATTTGGGACCAACCATGTGATAGATGCCCAAGACTTCGACATTGTGAAGAAACATTTAAAGGAAAAACACTACCATGTTCGCGAAGAAAGTGGCGATTTATTAGCGGAAAAGGGCCGTTTTTCCCGCTGGGGACCATACGTTAACCATGTAGGTTTAATCATTTTCTTATTTGGGGGCATGCTCCGTTTTATCCCTGGGATGTATGTCAATGAAAACTTGTGGGTGAAAGAGGGAGAAACCACCGCAGTTCCAGAAACGGGAGAAACATTTTATCTGCAAAATAATCAATTTATTTTACAGCACTATGATAAAAATAAAGATAAAGCCTTCGAAAAAGCGATTGAACAGGCTGGTGAGGTCGTAAAGAATTATCAATCCAACGTCGTTTTATACAAACGGGTTGGTGAAAGTCTTCCTGGGGAGAAGCCAAAGCTAGAGAAGGTAACCGAATATAAGGTTCGTGTCAATCACCCATTAACCTTTGATGGTTACTCTCTTTTCCAATCCTCTTTTAGAAGTGAGCTAAAAGCAATGACCTTTATGCTGACAAATAAAAATACGAATCAGACTTTTGGAGAGATGAAAATCAACTTTGAGGATCCAAAGGAAAAGTATGATCTTGGAAATGGCTATTCGGTAAAAATTCTTAATTATTTTCCGGATTTTGAATTTGATAAGAACGGGGATCCATCAACGAAATCGCGAGTACCCAACAATCCTGCCTTTATTTTTCAAATGATCTCTCCTGAAAATCCAGATGGTGAAAAGAGTTTTGTCGCTATTAAACAGACCATTGAGCCCTTTGGAGATAATACTTATAAGATGGCTTTTAAGGGTATTGAAACAAAAAATGTTTCAGGATTTATTGTTCGCAAGGATTCAACATTATGGGTGATAATTTTGGGTGGAATCCTTTTCATGATTGGTGTTATTCAAGGGGCTTATTGGAACCACCGCCGGATTTGGGTCCAAAATAAAAACGGACAGATTTGGATTGCTGCCCATACGAATAAAAATTGGTATGGTCTTAAACGGGAGATTGAAAAGGTAATAGAGGATACGAAGCTTAACATGCCGGACGATCAACTTCAAAGTGAACAAGCGGATAAGGGGGGAGTTTAGTTGGCAACAATAAGTAGTAATTTATTGTTTATTGCTTTTATTCTATATTTAGTTGCAACCCTATTTTTTGGGGGATCAATTAAATCTAAGAAAGAGCTAAATGAAAAGAAAGAAACCAACAAATGGGGGAAAATTGCAGTTGTTTTAACAATAGTAGGTTTTATTGCACAGCTTGGTTATTTTATTACAAGATGGATAGCTGCTGGTCATGCTCCAGTTAGTAATATGTTTGAGTTTACAACATTTTTTGGGATGGCACTTGTAGGTGCGTTTATAGTTATTTATTTTATTTATCGGACAACCTTACTGGGATTATTTACTATGCCAGTGGCTATTTTAGTTATTGCTTATGCAAGTATGTTCCCTAAGGACATTACTCCATTAATTCCAGCGTTACAAAGCTATTGGCTTCATATTCATGTTACGACGGCAGCAATTGGGGAAGCGATCTTGGCAATTAGTTTTGCCGCTGGGTTAATTTATCTCGTCAAGGCGATTGATCAAACAAAATTGAACAAACGAAACTTTTGGCTTGAAGTAGTTATGTTTGCACTAGTAGCCGTCCTGGGCTTTGTTGCAGTTTCAACTGTCTTTTCAGCAGCAAGTTATCATGAGAAATTTAATTGGACAGATAAACATGGAACTGTTGCCGTTGTTGAATATACCATGCCGGCTATTTCTGGTCCTCATGCCGGAGAATTGCTTACAAAGGATGGATTTAAACCGCTGATTGAAATGCCAGCATTCATTAATGCCAAAAAATTTAATACTGTTATTTGGTCATTAATGGCCGGTATTCTCCTTTACGGCTTAATTAGATTAATATTAAGGAAGCGGATTGCCGCAGCACTTCAACCATTGGTTAAAAACATTAAACTCGACTTTGTGGATGAGATTAGCTACCGATCTGTATTAATTGGTTTCCCGGTATTTACCTTAGGTGCCCTCATTTTTGCGATGATTTGGGCGCAAATGGCTTGGTCCAGGTTCTGGGGTTGGGATCCAAAGGAAGTTTGGGCCTTAATCACATGGCTTTTCTATGCTGCGTTTTTACATCTACGTCTTTCAAAAGGGTGGCATGGTGAAAAATCAGCATGGCTAGCCGTCCTTGGATTCGTTATAATCATGTTTAACCTTGTTGCTGTTAATCTGGTTATTGCCGGCCTCCATTCCTATGCTGGTTCGTAATTTACCATCTCGACTAATATAAATTTTATAGCCTTCACTTTTTGTTGAGTGAAGGCTTTTTTTAAAATAAAAAATAATTTATTATTAGTATTTGGCATTGTCAAATTATTGACACTTTTTATAGGAGTAATTGTCCTGAAAAGATAGCAAAAAATAATAACATTTCGTAAAATAAACTCCATGGGGGGATTTATAATGGAAAAAGACGTGAAAATTTTAGTAGTGGATGATGAAGAAAGAATTCGCCGCTTATTAAAAATGTATTTAGAGCGTGAAGAGTATATGATTGATGAAGCAGAAGACGGTAATGAGGCATTAACAAAAGCAATTGCCAATGACTATGATGTCATTCTTCTTGACTTAATGATGCCAGGTAAGGATGGTATCGAGGTTTGTCGCGAACTAAGGGAGAAAAAAGCTACACCGATAATCATGTTAACGGCAAAAGGTGAAGAAATCAATCGCGTTCAGGGCTTCGAAGTGGGCACAGATGATTATATTGTCAAGCCATTTAGCCCGCGCGAGGTGGTCTTACGTGTTAAAGCGCTACTAAGAAGGTCATCGCAAACAAGTTATCTACAAACGGAAACAACTACGAAGGATGTCATTGTCTTCCCACACCTTACCATTGATAATGACGCCCATCGGGTAACGGCTGATGGCAAAGAAGTTAGCTTAACACCAAAAGAATATGAATTGCTTTACTTCCTTGCTAAAGCACCGGACAAAGTATTCGATCGCGAACAATTACTGAAAGAAGTTTGGCATTATGAATTTTTCGGTGATTTACGGACGGTTGATACCCATGTAAAGCGACTTCGTGAGAAATTAAACAAAGTGTCCGAACAAGCAGCAAGAATGATTGTTACAGTTTGGGGAGTAGGCTACAAATTTGAGGTAATTAATGAATGATCTTTTTACGAAGTGTTGTAGGTAAGCTTTGGTTTACCATCCTTTTATTAGTATCATTTGTGCTGTTCATCTTAACAGTCATGCTGCTTGAATTTTTCCAAAACTACAACATCGATGTTACAAAGAAGGACTTAACCAACACCGCTGAAAAAATTGCGCACGTTTTGGAAGAACATCCGGAAGATAAATTCCCGCTTGGTTTAGAAATATCTTGGGAAATTATCGATGATGTTACCAAAGTGGTTATCGTAAAAAACGACCAAGAAATCTATTACTCTCCAAATACGGAAAAGGCAATAAAATTATCATTAACGGATATAAAACATGATCCGGAACTATCAAAGGTGTTCCGCTTAGACACATCAGTTGAAAAAATGTCAAATCTTTCTGCTAATAATGGTAATAGAGATACCAACTATTCGATAATAGGTGTCCCACTACATTTGCCTGGAGAAAAAAATGGAGCCGTTTTTATTTATCAATCTTTAGAAGATATGCAGGAAACCTCACAATCAACAACCAAGTTTATTCTTCTCGTTGCAGGTGTCGCCATTATTCTAACAACTATTTTTGCGTTCTTTTTATCTACGAGAATCACTGCACCACTTAGAAAAATGAGGGAGGCTGCATTCGAAGTAGCTAGAGGGAAATTTGATACTAAGGTTCCGATCTTAACTCATGATGAAATTGGGGAGTTGGCAACGGCCTTTAATCAGATGGGCCGGCAATTAAAGTTTAATATGAATGCTCTCAGTCAGGAAAAAGAACAGCTTGCAAGTATCTTAAGTAGTATGGCAGATGGGGTCATTACTTTTAATCGGGATGGTACGATATTAATCACCAATCCTCCTGCAGATCGATTTCTTCAATATTGGTATTACGAAAAAGGAGGATTTGAATCTGATTCTGAGGGGATTCCAACGCAAGTTATGGAACTTTTTCAACAAGCTGTTGATACAGAAAAAGAGCAGATCGGTGAAATTTCACTTCAAGGCCGTCATTGGGTTATTCTGGTTAGTCCGTTGTATAGTAACCAATTTATTCGCGGGGCAGTTGCAGTTCTAAGGGATATGACAGAGGAAAGGCAATTAGATAAAATGAGGATAGATTTCATTGCCAATGTTTCACATGAACTGAGAACACCTATTTCCATGCTGCAGGGATATAGTGAGGCAATTGTAGACGATATCGCTGAATCGCAAGAAGAGAAAAAAGAAATGGCAAAGGTTATTTATGATGAATCATTGCGTATGGGCCGGCTTGTTAACGAGCTTCTTGATCTTGCTCGTATGGAGGCTGGACATCTTCAATTATCGTTTGAAGATATAGACTTATCTCCATTTATCAATCGAATTATTCATAAATTCCAAGGCTTAGCTAAGGATAATGAAATTCAATTAAACGCGGAAATTGAAGACGGAATATCGTCGGTTTCCTTTGATCCTGATCGGATTGAGCAGGTTCTCACTAACTTAATTGATAATGCTATAAGGCATACTCCAAAAGGTGGGTCTGTAAGGTTAAAGGCTACTTCTGAAGACATGGGCATCAGATTGGAAGTAAAAGATTCAGGCTCCGGAATTCCTGAAGAAGATTTGCCCTTCGTTTTTGAGCGATTTTATAAAGCCGATAAAGCGAGGACACGGGGGAGAGCTGGTACAGGACTTGGGCTGGCAATTGTGAAAAATATTATTGATGCGCATCATGGGTCTGTTTCTGTTCAAAGTAAAATGGGTCTAGGAACAACATTCACTTTCCTGCTACCTCGAAAAAAGTAATATTACCAATGATTTTGCCGATTGTTCTTGATTCACGAGAA
This sequence comes from Neobacillus sp., assembly GCF_031988165.1. Classification (NCBI taxonomy): domain Bacteria; kingdom Bacillati; phylum Bacillota; class Bacilli; order Caryophanales; family Bacillaceae; genus Neobacillus; species Neobacillus sp. Next base: position 39,409 of record NZ_DALZYO010000038.1, on the reverse strand, counting down.
ACAAATCAAAAGCTCATCGCCTTAGGTGGATGAGCTTTTTCTAATGAGGAATTGAATTTTTCCATGAATGGATTTACAGATAATATCTTCCTTTTTAGCTGAAAAAAGTCTATATTTAAAAGGATGTAACCTTTTTTACATAAATTTCGACTAATACTATGAACGGGGAGGGGAATGGATGGACTCCGTTTTCGATGAACTTTATCAAAAATATCATCATGACGTTTTTCAATTTCTATTTTATATGGTTAGAAATAAAGAGCACGCTGAGGATCTTGTTCAAGAAGTCTATATACGAGTATTTAAGTCTTATCAAAATTTCGAAGGAAAAAGCAGTGAAAAAACATGGCTGTTTTCCATTGCACGAAACGTAGCCATCGACTTTTTCCGTAAACAAAAGGGCTGGAAGGAGAAATTACTTGAAAAATTTGATTGGTCAACCAATCAGGTAAAGGATGAGTATCCAATACCAGAAGAGATTACCGTCCAAAAGGAAGAAATTCTATGGATTTACAAATGCCTTGAATTTTGCACGATGGACCAACGAGCCGTCATTGTTTTGCGATATCTACAGGATTTGTCCATTGCTGAAACAGCAAAGGCTTTAGGGTGGACGGAGAGTAAGGTTAAAACAACACAGCACCGCTCGTTAAAGGTTTTGAAAAAGCAAATGGAAATGTTTTATGAGAAGGAGGGATTAACAAGTGAAAAAGTCAGAGTGGAGCGATAGAGAGCTCGAAGAATTATTAAGGCTAATGCCAAAAATACAAGATCATCGCGATCCTCGTGACATTTACCAAAATGTTTCTCTTAAAAAGCGTAAAACCAAATCATGGATGTTACCTGGTATAGCTGCAGCAGCAGCATTGTTTCTTTTTTTCATTTTAGCTCCAAAATTAATGGATAGTACAAATTACTCTCACGATAAAACCCAAGAGCAAAAATCATCGGGAAATCAAGATATGAAGCTTGCTGATAAAAGGGATACCTCAATGATAGCATTACAAAAAGACGATCCTGCCGTCGCAAAAGAAAATTCACTTAAAACTGGTGATAAACCTGAACTAATGAGCACAAACAGTACTAAAACAGCTATCTATGATGAAGAAGTAGGAGACGGAAAAACAGTGTTAACCTATTGGATACCCGATCCAGATGTTCAAATACTCATTCCTGTTTCCATTATCGTTCCTGCTGCGAAGGATACGTCCCGGCTTACTCTGTTTAATGAAAATATGGCGAACTTAAAGGAAAAAGAGTGGGGATTAGGTGAGTTCTACCCGCTTAATCTGACAAGGGAGCTTTATGAAGAAAATAATAGTATCAAGGTTGATGTTCCTGAGAACCATCAGTACGGACTGGGATCTATGGAACTAACTTTTATTAATGCATTAATAAATGATATATCTTCCAATAGCAATAGTAATAAAATAATACTTACAACAAATGGTCAACCTGGAATTGATTTTGAGAGATTTGGGAAGATGGAAAATCTTGATATTGTTAATAAAAAAAATCATGCCTTTTTCTTTTACTATCCCAAAGGGAGCGACTACCCATTCCTAACACCATCTGAAGATTCGTATAAAGATATAAATGCAGCCTTTCAGGCAATGCAGACCGATATACCAGTACTAGGTTTAAAAAATTCACTATTGCCATTACAGCCGTTAAATGACGTTACTGTTATTGATAGAACCTTATATGTATCATTTAAGGGTCATTCGGAATTGAAAGATAATCAACTCACTTCATCTTCTTTTGAGGCTCTATTGCTAACCGCAAAAGAATTTGGTTTGGAAAAAGTGATTGTAAAGGATTCTCCGTTAACACACATCGGTTCATTCGATTTATCCAAAGAGAACAAAGTGCCAGTAGCGCCTAATTTACGCACCATCCAATAGACTTATCAAATCAACCCATAGTGGTTGATTTTTTTTATGAATAAAATAGTGAAATACTCCAAATTATAACAAGTATGCTCAAGTCACTCCTCGAAGTGTCAAAATGTACTAAACATGAACAAACCGACATATGGTGTGGAGGAGAGGACAAGTTATAAGGAGGAAAATCGAAAATGCGTGACTACATAAAGAGATTTTTGATTGCCATTATTATGGCGCTTTGTATCAGTTTATTATTTTTGGGTGGAAAGCATTCAGAGGCGGCAAGTTTGTCTGATACAAAGGAAATGAAGGACAGCTGGATTTGGCCATCAGATGGTGTCATTTCTGATACATATGGAACGAGGCATGGAACGCATAAAGGAATTGATATAGCCGGAAAATGGGACACTCCTGTTCTTGCTGTTGACGATGGATTGGTGGTGAAATCGTACTACTCTAATACATATGGGAATGTAGTGTTTCTTAAACACCCAAATCAATTTGTAACGGTTTATGCCCATTTAAACAAGCGAGCTGTTTCAGCGGGGCAAAATATTGAGCAGGGTGAGGTAATTGGGAATATGGGGAAAACAGGGCAGGCAACCGGAACTCATCTTCATTTTGAAGCTCATCAATTAGAATGGAGATTCGATAAGAAAAATGCACAGGATCCAGAAATACTGCTTGGTAAAGTGGATGTTGGCGAAGCTGTACAGGGGGGCATTGCAGGTATCGGTAATAACGTTATGGTAGCAAGTAGCCATTTATACCCGCAAATTCAGCAAGAGGCAGCGGGAGGAATAGATTCACCAACCAATGGAAGATATATTGTTAAACCTGGGGATACATTGTACTCCATTTCTAGGAAACAAAATATTTCAATAAATCGAATAAAAGAAATAAATCATCTCAATTCAGACTTAATTAGGGTAAATCAAACTTTAATCGTTCAGTAATTGTGTAACCTGTAGACATAGATTTTGCTGGTTTATGGTGCGAAAATGTTTAATAATAACCAATAAAATAAATGGATATTTCTTTTGCTTAACAAAAGCTGCGTTTTCCAGTATAATAATCTTGTAATTTAATATCGATCTATCTTCGGGGCAGGGTGAAATTCCCGATCGGCGGTATTTGAGTTATTCTCATAAGCCCGCGAGCCTTTATAGGCAGGATTTGGTGTGATTCCAAAGCCGACAGTATAGTCTGGATGGGAGAAGATGGAGGTTCTGCAGACGTTCAAAAAATAATGATTGATTGAACGTTTATTAAGCGTGCCTTAGTAACTCCCTCAAGTAATTATTCTTGGGGGATTTTTATTTACATGGGTCGACAGTTTGCTGAACCTCTCTTCCTTACACGATGGATCAAAAAAGGAGAGAGGAAGATGAAGAAAGTGAAGAACACAAAGAAGTCAAAGGTAAGGGTATATGTTTCAATTGGAATGCTGAGCAGTATCGCATATCTTTTAATGCTATTAAATTTTCCGCTGCCGCCGTTCCAAAATTTTTTATTAGTCGATTTCAGCGACATTCCAGCGTTAATTGCCGCTTTAATCTTTGGACCAATAGCGGGAATATTAGTTGAGTTTTTCAAAAATGTTCTAAATTATATTGCGACTGGAAGTCAAACAGGGATTCCAATAGGCCATATTGCTAATTTTCTGGCGGGCATTCTGTTTATTTTACCGACCTATTATGTATACAATAAAATAAAGACGAGAAAAGGCATGACATTTGCTTTAATACTCGGCACAATGACAATGGCAGTTATGATGAGTGTATTAAATTATTTTTTTATTCTCCCTGCCTATACAGCAATTTTGCATTATCCTGACCTGCGTAACTATGTGGTACCTGGAATTCTACCGTTCAATATACTAAAAGGTGTTGCTATGTCATTTGTCTTTATGTTACTGTTCACTAGAATGCAGGCGTGGATTAATAAATTTTCAACGGTAAAAAGTGCATAATAGCGTGAAAAGCAATCAGGTTTTTGCTCCTGGTTGCTTTTATTTTTATAACTCTGTAAATAGGAAAACCCCCGCCTAAGGAAGGTGGGGGTTAGTAGCTTAAGAATATCTTTTGGACAAAATATTATTCGAATTTAGTTGGATTGCCATCAAATGATTCGTCAGCAACTTTGATTGAATCAGTTGGACAGCCTTCAAATGCATCCATCATATCATCGATCAATACATCTGGAATTTCAACGATACCTTCATTATCGTCAAGAGTTACAAATGCAATACCTTCATCATCATAATCATAAATATCTGGTGCAGCAGCGCCACATGCACCACATGCGATGCAAGTTTCTTTATCCACAATTGTATACTTTGCCATGAAAAAAACCTCCCAATTAAATAACAAAAATTATTCTTACTCATTATCCATGTTTAAAATGGAAACGCATTACACATTTCTATTGTAAAACTGTATGAGCAACTTTTCAATAGAAAAATACTATTAAAAACGTGGTTGTTTAGTTGATTTTCTTAAACTTCCACATATTTTGGCAACAACCTCCTTCATTTCATGTTAAAATAAGAATAGAAAAAAACGGTATTTTGTCGATATAAAGCGAAAAAGTGATGGGAGGCCCTGAATGCTGCAAATAGAACCCATTATTTTATATTGTTTAAAACAATTAGACAGTGAACGGACGATTTATTCTGTCTATCACCTTTTGAATGGAAAAAGATCCTCACAAACCATCCAGGATGCTCATTTATATTCTTTGAAAAAGTTTTTTGGGATATATGAATCTTTAACGAGAGAATCCTTTGAAGAAATAATTCAATCCTTGCTAAAAAAAAAGTGGATCTATCCCTCAATGGAGCAGCGATTCCTTGTGACATCCTTGGGAAAGTCAGTTTTAACCACCCATCCACTACCCTATTTTATGAATGGATGGAAATATCATTTATTCACATCGCAGGTTTGGGAAAGACTGAGTCTATTTATTCAGGTCACTTCGAATCTTGTTTACCAGGAAGCAAGATACGTTCCCATCCAAAAAAACAAAGATGTTCATAAATGGCTGAAAGCTGTTTTAAAAGAAATCCAAGCACCAAGGAAAGAAGTTGGCAGACTTGTTTTTTTCGAGCTGGTAGACTGTTTTAATGATGCAACTGAGATAGATCCCTCTCTATTGGTATTTCGGTTAACTGGTTTTCAACAAATAGGATTAACTCCTAGGCAGGCAGCCCAAAAGTTACATATGGAAATTCACGATTACCATATCGGATTTATTCACACACTTCATTACTTGATTCAAAAAATTAACTGCGAGTCTAATCGTTTTAGGATTCTATCCCTTCTTTTCCACGAACTGCAGCAAGATAATGAATTAACTCACTCTTCACAGAAAACGTGGGCGTTATTGAAACATGGATATTCCCTTGATATGATTGCCACTTACAGGCATTTGAAATTAAGTACTATTGAAGACCATCTCGTTGAGTTTGCCTTAAATATAGATAATTTTCCTATAGATGTTTATGTAGATAAAGAGTTACAAACAAAGATTTTGGAAATATCCCGGGACTCAGCAACGAGACAGCTAAAGATTATTAGGGAAAAACTGAAGACAGCAACTTATTTTCAAATTAGATTAGTGCTGGCAAAGTATGGTGGTCGATAATGGAGTTAGAAAGTATTTTAGAAAAATATTTTGGTTATCATTCGTTTAAAACAGGACAAAAAGAAGTCATCTCGTCCATACTTTCCGGGCAACATACATTGGCGATGCTGCCGACAGGTACAGGAAAATCGTTGTGTTACCAGCTTCCTGGTTATGTTTTAAAAGGGCAGATTTTGATTATTTCTCCACTTCTTTCTCTTATGCAGGACCAAGTGGAGCAGTTTATGCGGTTTGGCGAAAAAAGGATCATTGCCTTGAATTCTTTTCTTTCTGTCGCAGAAAGAAATAGTGCACTTCGGCAGCTAAGCAGCTACAAGTATATTTTTCTTTCTCCTGAAATGTTGCAGATTCCCTTTATTATTAGCAGGATTCAGGAAATGACCATCTCGTTGTTTGTGGTCGATGAGGCCCATTGTATCTCCCAATGGGGTTATGATTTTCGTCCCGATTATTCAAAGCTGGGTGAGATTCGAAAGAAGCTTGGGAATCCCCTCACACTTGCCCTTACAGCGACAGCGACAAGTAAGGTGAGAGAGGATATAATAGCTTCCCTTGGGTTAGAAGAAATGATCAAAGTAGAATCGACGATTGACCGCCCGAATATAGCCTACTATGTTGAACAAATAACCGATTACCATGATAAGCAAAACCGAGTAATTGACCTAGTTTCATGGCTGCAAAAGCCTGGGATCATATATTTTTCTAGTAAAAAAGCTGCAGAACAAATGGCGTCATTATTGGTAGAAAAAGAAATATGTCAAGCAATGGCCTACCACGGGGGATTAGATCAAACTACAAGAATTTTGATTCAACAACAGTTTATTTACGGCCAGCTCGATGTAATCTGTGCAACAAGTGCATTTGGAATGGGCGTAAATAAAGAAAATATTCGATTTATTATCCACTTTCACATGCCGATGCAAATAGAATCCTATCTACAGGAAATCGGCAGGGCAGGACGGGATGGATTGCCTAGTATTGCTATTCTATTATATTCGCCGGGTGACGAGCAGCTTCCGATTCAGCTTGCAGAAGGCGAATTGCCTTCTATGCAGCAAATTGATTGGCTGTTCAACAGATTGGCGGATGAACAACCCTTAATGGATGGAAGATTTAAATTAAACAATCACTTAAAAGAGCTTGGTGGTTTTTCAGAAATACAATGGCGAATTATTGAGGATTTTGTTTACAGCCCACAACCACAAACAAGTTCCAGTGATTATTTACAAGTAACTATTAAAGAATTTGTTAAGAAAAGAATAACAATTAAGAAATCGAATATTTTTAGAATGAAAAAATGGGTAGAATCAACCTCATGCAGACGTGAATCAATCTTAGATTATTTTACTGAAATATTATCCGACAAGGTTCCTTCGTGCTGCGATCAATGTGGTTTGCAATTAAGCGAGTATAAATCCAATAAAAAAACTCCAGTTTTAACAGCTGAAGAAGAGAAGTGGAAGGATTATCTTGCCAAAATATTACTTAATAGTGGGTTGACCAAATGAAAAAGAAGTATAATGACCTAATCTCAAGTTTAACTGAAAAAGAATTGCTATTTCATTTGTATATGACCCAAATAATTCTCCTTGCGATTTCGTTCATTTTAGGGTTTCTTTTATTTGATCATTTCTCCTTTTTGAACAATATTCACTTGAATGACTTAAATATTGTGGTCATTGGAATACCTGCAGGTGTTACAGTTGTTATAATGGATATTGTATTAATGAAATGGTTGCCTTCATCTTATTATGATGACGGTGGGTTGAATGAAAGAATTTTTAAAAAGAGAACAACCTTACATATATTGGTAATTGCTGCGTTTGTGGCTTGTAGTGAGGAATTGCTATTCCGTGGAATTATTCAAACAAAGGTTGGTCTCATCCTGGCCAGCATTATTTTCGCTGTCATTCACTTTCGCTACCTGTTTAATTGGTTCTTATTTCTTAATATTGTCTTATTAAGTTTTATTATTGGAATGGTATATGAGTGGACCGGTAATTTAGCTGTAACCATTATGATGCATTTTGTTATCGATTTTCTTTTGGGTGTATATATAAAAATTAGCCGAATGAAAATGGCTGATGAACAAGGGGGAACTGCTCCATGAACAAAGAAGAACCATATAGAGATCAAGCGGAAAGATTAAAGCAGCGGATTCAAAAAATTAATGAACAAAATGAATTAATTGAAGAAAGTGACCATTTACCTCCTAGAGAGGAGATCCATCGTCAAAAGAAGAAAAAAACAAAATGGAAGCTAAAATACCCAATTATTCGCTTATTAGTTTTATGTTTTATCCTACTTCCTATCATAATTTTAAGTGTAATTTCATATCTTAATGATGGAAAATTAATGAAGGTAAATGAAAAAACTTCTGGCGGCACAGTCGGATATGAAACCGTCAACTTTGAAAAGTCGAAAAAAGAAAACAAAGCTAATTCCAATAAATCCGAGGAAGCCAAGGAAACTAAGCAAGATAATAGTGAAATAGGTAATCCTGAGGAAAAAAAAGAAGAGCCTAAGGTCGACAGTGAACAGCCAGATGCTAATAATCATCCTAATACAACTGTTCAAACCCCAAGTTCAAATGTAGACAATACCAATAAGCAGGATTCAGATAAGAATAGTCAGTCACAAACAGAGACGACTAAAAGCCCAACCAATACGACGACAACAAAGACAAGTAAAATCATCTATCATAAAGTTCAGCCTCAAGAAACCCTTTTTAAACTTGGGAAAAAGTATTATCAATCAGCAAATGGTATCGATATTATTAAGAAAGCCAACAATCTGAAGAGCGATCAAATTCAAGTTGGTCAGGTTTTGAAAATACCATTAAACAAGTAACCGATCAATATCACTTTGGTCGGTTTTTTTATATATATTAAACATAATTTGAGGGACAAGGACATAAGTATGTATGGAAATGGAAGGTGATTAGATGGACTCTCCCATCCAATTAATTGAAAATACTGATAAAGCAACCAAGCAAATGCTAGAAAATGTAAGGAAAAGAAAGAAAAAGTTTGATGATACGAAAAGATGGCATTATTTATCAATATATGCAACCCTTTTTTTTGCTTTCTCTTTCTTTGTTTATTTCTATTTCACCATTGCCGAGCACTATTCTTATTCTTTTTTAGCTATGTTGTCTGCTACATTAAACGATGGGATCAATATATATTTGTTAGCGTTAACCATATTAGGCTTTGGTGCGATGAATCTATTAAAGCAGCAAAAGGAGAAAAAGGAAAAAGAATACCAAGACTTAAGGTGTGAAATTGTTGACCGCAGCAAGGATTTATGGAAAAAAGAAGAAGAATGGAAACATCGTCACATTGTTTTTGAAATGATGAAAAATAAGTACGATATTAATCTCTATCATGAAAAGAAATAAGAAGCAGTTTACATCCCTGCTTCTTATTTTTATAATATAAGAATTTATAACATTGGACTTCGAGAAATGTCCAGCTTCAGGCGCCATCGGCTAGTGTACTTCGCTCTTCTCCCTACGATAAGTCAACATCGGTTCGCTCCGCTCACCGTGTTTCCTTTATCTCAGTCGAAGCGCTCCATAAGGAATGCTTCGGCAGCATTGGCATCGCACGAAGGAAAAGCGTTAGCTTTTCCGAGGAGTCCATACGCCGATAGGCGGGCGCCTTGCGCTTTTCTTATTAAAAAATTTTCTTCTTTCCCTGTTCATCTTTTAATATTTCTACAGCTTCTCGGAACCGTAGGGAATGGATTATTTCACGTTCGCGCAAAAAGCGAAGACTATCATTGATATCAGGATCATCACTTAGGTTAATTAACCATTGATAAGTTGCTCGAGCCTTTTCTTCTGCTGCAATATCTTCATATAAATCTGCGATGGGGTCTCCCTTTGCAGTAATATAAGTTGCTGTAAAAGGTACTCCTGCAGCATTATGGTAGTATAATGCGTTATCATGGTCAGCGTAATGAGCTCCTAGCCCAGCAGCTTTCATTTGCTCAGGAGTGGCATCTTTTGTTAATTTATAGACCATTGTGGCAATCATTTCAAGATGGGCGAATTCTTCAGTACCGATATCTGTTAGGAGGCCAATTACCTTATCAGGAATCGTGTATCTTTGATTTAAGTATCGAAGTGCAGCTGCAAGTTCACCGTCAGCACCGCCATATTGCTCAATTAAATACTTTGCTAACGTCGGATTACAGGTACTGACCCGAACTGGATATTGTAATTTCTTTTCATAAACCCACATTTATTTCAATCCCCCCTATAATTGAGCAAAGCCAAACAGCCACTTTCCGTTTTTATTCATCAATAAAGGGCAGTAAGTCCTCCATTTCAAGACAGCGGGGGAAAGAATAACCCCTACTGTTTAAGTATCACTTTATACTTGCCAAGGCCACGGGGAGTCTCTCCAGTTCCAAGGGAATCCGGAGTAGCTGTTTCCATATTGTAATAAAGGGCCAAATTGGCTTTCGAAGGTCTTTTTGATTCGTTTTCTTTCCTTAGTAAACTGATTAAATTGTTGAATTGCCTCCATATCGTCAGGATGGGTATCTAAATATAAAGTTAGTTCTATTAATACAAAGTCAACTGCTTGAAGTTGCTCCATTATTTGATAATATTCGGCAGGGACCTGGGTCATATTCCCCCCCCTCCTTTAGCTTTCTCGAACGAATTGTACCAAGGGTCATAAAAATCCTTCCAGAGCGTACCCGCCTTTAGTGCTTCAAGTGGAGAAAATTGTGGAAGATTCGGTGGTTGGAAACTCATATATAAATGAGGTGGAGTGGAGTAGGTTTTTTCAGTCACTGGTTGGCAAGGGTCAAATGGACTCGCATAAGGATAATACGATTTAAAATGTGTTTTCATAGTAGCCCTCCCATTAAACAATATCATTTAATCATATGAATTTTTTCTATCTACATGACATAAAACTTTAATAAATTAAAGGGTTTTTTCAATAACTGTCGAAGTATTATATATAGGTAGGATAATTACTTTGAGGTGATGGGAATTGTTCGTAAAAAATATTATGATACCAAAACACGAATGTATTACAGCGCAAGCAAATGCTACACTGAAAGAAACTTTAGAATTGTTAGAAAAGCACCAAATTGATGGTATACCAGTGTTAAACGAAGAAAAATATTTAGGGGTTGCAACAAGGTATAAAATTTATGAAAGCTATTTTCTGTCTAACCAACAAAAGGATGAATATTTAAGCTCAACTTTTGTTAAAGACGTTGTCACCCACCAAGAAAAGTTTTTAGAGGGTGGAGAATTATTCGAGAGAACACTACTTGATTTGAAGGATTTTCCTTTATTAGCGGTGGTGGATCCAAAACAAAATTTTCTTGGTATTGTCACACGTTCGGATGTTATCAGTTCATTTGAAAGTGCTTTTGGCGTAAATCGCCCAGGTGTTAGGATTGCTTTTACATCAGTTGAAACTGAGGGGCGTATTGCTCGTCTTTCTGAAATTGCCCATCAATTCCATGAGCATATCATTTCACTTGTTACTTTCGATGAAACGGATAAACTTGTTCGAAGAATTGTGATGAAAATTGAAAAGAAAGACAATATTGACAGGTTTACCAAGAAGCTTGAAGAACATGGCTTCCGAATTTTAAGTATTCAAGAAGACGAATAAAACCAATTAGAAAAAATATAAATCCTTCTCATACATGAATATGGGAGGGGTTTTTTATGTTTATAATCCATGTTTATGGTATGATTTCCGTATGAAATTAGGATGGAAATGGGGAACAAGATAATGATTATATTTTTGGTTATCCTGGTTATTCTAGGAGGAGTCCTCCTCCTTTTATATATGGTTCGCGAAGCTTTTTTAAATAAGGTGATGGAGCATGAATTACTTTTTCCAGACTTTCCTGAATCCTTTGGAAAGGTTTCACTCTTTTTTATATCGGATATTCATCGTCGAACCATACCGGATGTCGTAATTAATGCTGTTAAGGGAAAGGCTGATGTGGTCATCATCGGAGGGGATTTAACAGAAAAAGGGGTTCCTTTTGATAGAGTGCGAGCAAACTTGCTGAAATTAAAGCAAATTGGCCCAGTCTATTTTGTGTGGGGAAACAACGATTATGAAGTAGATTTTCGTTTATTGGATGCGATTCTGCTCGAATCAGGTGTAAAGGTTTTAGATAATACTGCCGTTACCTTTGAATCAGAACAAGGTGAAAAAATATGTTTGCTCGGAGTCGATGACCTGAATCAGGAGCGGGACCGGCTTGATTTAGCTCTTTTAGATGCACACGAGAAAAGTTTTAAAATATTAGCAAGCCACTACCCAAGTATTACAAAAAAAATTCACTCCGAACATGAAATTCGACTAGTTCTAAGCGGTCATACCCACGGAGGGCAAATACATATTTTCGGATTTAGCCCCCAAAAACGGGGTTGCATAAAAAAATTAGAAAATACAATTTTACTCATTAGTAATGGATTTGGAACAACTTCCTTTCCTTTAAGGCTAGGAGCACCAGCTGAAACTCATCTCATCACGCTTAGAAAAGGTAATAATCGGTAGTATGATTTAGACAATTCACCAATAGAACCCTATGGCATACACTGAAAACAAGAGTTATGTCACGGCAGGGGGCAAAAGCATGCGCTTGGAACGCTTAACGGCCAATAAGATAAAAATTTTTTTAACTTCTGATGATTTGTTTGAAAGAGGTCTTTCCAAAGAAGATATCTGGAAGGACTCAAGTAAATGGAATCAGCTCTTTCACGATATGCTAGAAGAGGCGAGTGAAGAATTTGATGTTGACATACAGGGTTCCGTAGCAGTTGAAATTTTTTCTCTTCAGGCCCAAGGTATGATATTAATTATTACCGTCGACGAAGTAAAAGAGGACGAAGAATTATTGTATGATGGTTTTATTGAAATGCAAGTAAGGGTTGAAGGCTGTGAAAATCTCTTGTATGAGTTTGGAGAATTTGAGGACATTATTAATCTGTCCAAAAGACTGTCCTATTCAGATATTTTTGGAGGCAGCCTTTATGAAATGAATAACCGTTATTATCTTTTGATGGATAGGGTAGAAACAGTAAATAAAGAAAAGGCAGCTTGTATTTTATCAGAATTTGGTAACCCCTCCATTCTCAGTCCATTCGTTCTTGCTGAATATGGTAAAGCAATCATTGAAGATAAAACGGTGGAAACCATACTCCATTTTTTTAAATAAATTGTATAAAGTAAATAGGGGGCAAGCGCCCCTTTTATGTGTTTGGAAGAAAGGGATTATGGGGTTATTATTTTTAAAAAAATTTATTTGAAAAATTCAAATGGCAGCGTTTACATATTAACACTATAAAATTATGAAAAGTGTATTTTTCTTCTTGCATAAATCAATTAAACGTGTATACTTGTGTCTGAAAGCGGACAACATTCGTAAAAGTGATTTCTTAGGAGGATTACAAATGGTAGCCGAAAAAGCTAATGAAAAGACTAATCAAGAGGAAAAGCATGATGTGTTGAAATCAACACAGACTGTTATTCATAAGGCCCTTGAAAAGTTAGGTTATCCTGAAGAGGTATACGAGCTCTTGAAAGAGCCGTTACGTTTGATGACAGTTAAAATTCCAATTAGAATGGACGATGGTTCAATAAAAATATTTACGGGCTACCGTGCGCAGCATAATGATGCAGTTGGGCCGACAAAAGGTGGAATCCGTTTCCACCCAGGTGTGACAGAAACAGAAGTAAAAGCACTTTCCATTTGGATGAGCTTGAAGTGCGGCATCGTTGATCTACCATATGGCGGTGGTAAGGGTGGAATTGTTTGCGATCCTCGAGATATGTCATTTAGAGAGCTTGAAAGGTTAAGCCGTGGATACGTACGAGCTATCAGCCAAATTGTAGGACCAACGAAGGATATTCCAGCACCAGACGTGTTTACAAATTCGCAAATCATGGCATGGATGATGGATGAATATAGCCGAATTGATGAATTTAACTCTCCTGGATTTATCACTGGTAAGCCGCTTGTGCTTGGAGGCTCACATGGACGTGAATCGGCAACGGCAAAAGGTGTGACCATCTGTATTCGCGAAGCAGCTAAAAAGAAAGGCATTCAAATTGAGGGTGCAAGGGTTGTTGTTCAAGGCTTCGGTAACGCGGGAAGCTTTTTAGCGAAATTCATGCATGATGCTGGGGCAAAGGTAATTGGAATTTCTGATGCCTACGGTGCATTACATGATCCAAACGGACTTGATATTGATTATCTTTTAGATAGACGAGACAGTTTTGGAACGGTTACAAAATTATTTAATAACACGATAACAAATAAAGAATTGCTAGAACTAGATTGTGATATTCTTGTTCCTGCTGCCATTGAAAACCAAATTACAGAAGAAAATGCTCATAATATTCGTGCAAGCATCGTTGTGGAGGCTGCCAATGGTCCAACCACTTTAGAGGCTACGGAAATATTAACAGAGCGGGGAATTCTTCTTGTACCAGATGTGCTTGCATCTTCAGGTGGGGTTACCGTTTCTTATTTTGAGTGGGTTCAAAATAACCAAGGGTACTATTGGTCAGAGGAAGAAGTAGAAGAAAAACTTGAAAAAATATTGGTTAAATCGTTTAAAAATATTTATGACACTGCCCAAACACGCCGTGTTGATATGCGTCTTGCTGCCTATATGGTCGGTGTAAGAAAAATGGCAGAGGCAAGCCGTTTCAGAGGCTGGATATAATAACTTAAACATTGAAACATAAGCAAAAAACTCCTATCATAAGACGGTAGGAGTTTTTTGATGAAAAATATATACGTTTTAGTTAAGGAGTGTATCCATTTTGCAAATTGAGGATAGTATTATCGTTGGGGGAGGTCCGTGCGGCTTAGCAGCGGCTATAGCCCTACAGGAAATTGGGAAAACACCTCTAATCATTGAAAAAGGTAATGTTGTGAACGCTATCTACCATTACCCTACACATCAAACTTTTTTTAGTACAAGTGAAAAGCTAGAAATTGGTGACGTCTCATTTATCACTGAAAGTTATAAACCGAAGCGAAATCAAGCGCTCGTCTATTACAGAGAGGTAGTCAAGAAAAAGGGACTGCGGATTAATGCGTTTGAAAAGGTATTAGATGTCGCTAAACAGCCGGATGGTCTATTTCAAGTAACGACCAATAAACATACTTATTTCACACGTTATGTAGTCATTGCGACTGGTTATTATGATAACCCAAATTATATGAACGTTCCAGGGGAGGACCTTCCAAAGGTTTATCATTATTTTAAAGAAGCCCATCCATATTTTAATAAAGATGTGTGTGTTATTGGCGGGAAAAATTCTAGTGTTGATGCAGCGCTTGAACTTGTAAAGGCCGGAGCAAGAGTGACTGTGTTATATCGAGGTAAAGAATATTCTCCTAGCATTAAACCATGGATTCTACCTGAATTTGAAGCGTTAGTTCGAACAGGAACCATTTTAATGGAATTTAATGCTCATGTGAAAAAAATTACGGACAATCAAGTGATTTATACAAAAGACGGTGAAGAGAAAGAAGTAAGGAACGATTTTGTCTTTGCTATGATAGGATACCATCCAGATCATCAATTTTTAAAAACAATAGGTGTGAAAATTGATCAGGAGTCAGGAAGACCATTCATTAATCCTGATACAATGGAAACAAATATTAATGGTATTTATATTGCAGGCGTTCTTGCTGCAGGAAATAATGCGAATGAAATTTTCATTGAAAATGGCAGGTTCCATGGTGAACAAATTGCACGTTCCATCACAGACATTGAAGTAAAGGGTGATAATAAATGAAAAAGGTTGTTTTATTAACAACAGGCGGTACAATAGCTAGTAAACCAAATAAGGGATCTGGTAAATTAGCTTCGGGTGCCTTAACCGGTGAAGAACTGGCAGCAATGTGTCAATTACCAAAAGATATTGAAGTGGTTGTTGAATCAGTCTTTCAAAAAGCAAGCATTCATATTACCTTTGAAGATTTACTTGTCTTAAAGAATAAGATTGACGATTATTTCCAGGATGAGACGGTTTGCGGTGTCGTGGTAACGCACGGTACCGATACAATGGAAGAAACGGCCTACTTCCTAGATTTAACGATTAAAGACGACAGACCAGTAGTAGTAACAGGTTCGCAGCGGTCTCCTGAAGATTTAGGAAGTGATGTGTATATTAATTTAAGGCATGCGATTTATTCAGCCTGCTCAATTGATTTAAAGAGTGCGGGAACCGTTGTTGTCTTCAATGAACGAATTTTTGCTGCAAGATATGTAAAAAAAGAACATGCTTCCAATATTCAAGGGTTTAATGCATTTGGGTTTGGTTACCTTGGCATCATTGACAACGACCAGGTCCATGTCTTTCAAAAACCAATTAAACGCGAGCATTTTGAAATTAACATTTCGATTCCGCAGGTTGAAATTATTAAATGTTATATTGGAGCAGATGGGAAATTTATCAAGGCTGCCAGAGAGGCAGGCGTTGGCGGGATTGTCCTTGAAGGTGTAGGACGCGGCCAGGTGGCTCCTAAAATGATGGAAGAAATTGATAAGGCTATTAATGCTGGAATCAAGTTGGTCGTAACCACAAGTGCAGAAGAGGGTTCTGTGTACACAACCTATGACTACGAAGGAAGTGCTTACGACCTTTATAATAAAGGTGTAATCCTTGGTAGTGACAATGATAGCAAAAAGGCAAGAATAAAATTAGCCGTTGCGATTGCTAGCGGCTTGGAGAATATTAATTTTTGAGTCGATATATTATCATGAAATGTTTAATAATAGGAATATTTCAAGTGGAATAATCTATCATTTTCAATATGGAGGTTACATGGTACGATTAAGAAAATGGATTTGAAAAGAGGTTCATCATGCTGGGAATTTTATCGGCTGGAGTTGCCCCCGGTCTGGCTTTACTTTGTTATTTTTATTTAAAAGATGAATATGAGCCAGAGCCAATTTCCTTTGTACTTCGTACATTTTTGTACGGTGTTTTATTGATGTTTCCTATCATGTTTATCCAGCATGTACTTGAAACAGAGCATTTGGTGAACTCTCATCTTTTCGATGCGTTTCTTAGCTCAAGCCTGCTTGAAGAATTTTTTAAATGGTTCATCCTTTTTTATGCTGTTTATCAGCATGTTGAGTTTGATGAACCTTTTGATGGAATTGTCTATGGAGTAGCTGTTTCCCTTGGTTTTGCAACGGCTGAAAATATTTTATATTTACTTGCAAATGGGATTGAACATGCGATGACACGTGCTTTACTACCTGTTTCTAGCCATGCCCTTTTTGGGGTAATTATGGGCTTTTATATTGGAAAAGCAAAGTTTACTGAAGGAAAGAAAGGAAAGTGGATTATATTCTCTCTGCTTTTGCCTTTTATTCTGCATGGAACCTATGATTATATCTTGATTTCTCTGGAAAATTGGCTGTTTATTATTTTTCCGTTTATGATTTTCCTTTGGTGGTTTGGATTGCGAAAAGTGAAAAAAGCTAAAGCTTTAAGCGCCAATCATTTTAAAAAACAATATCAAGTCCAAAAAACTCTTCATTCATGATGAAGGGTTTTTTATTTATTCCATTTTAAATGGAATAAAAACACGGATATAACAAAAAATAGAGTTACTGTTAAAAAGACTCACTTTGGGGGTTATTATTCCATGTTAAAGAAAAAAATCTTAATAAAACTCTTCATATTAATCTTTTTTCTAACTTTTCCATTATCCTTTTTGGAAAATAATGAGGCTCACGCTTTCTCCAAACAGGTAATTCAAAAAGGAGCTGTTGGTGATGATGTTATTGAACTACAATCTAGGCTTCAATATATTGGATACTATAATAGGAAAATTGATGGAGTTTTTGGTTGGAGTACATATTGGGCGCTAAGAAACTTTCAATATGAATTTGGGCTGCCAATTGACGGGGTGGCAGGGGCGACAACTAAAGCAAAACTAGCCAAGGTTAGCAAATATAATGAACAATTTGTAAAAAAACAAATCAATTCCAAGAAAAAGTTTACCCATTACGGTGGAGTTAATCAAAGCAAGCAAAGTAAACCTAATAACAAAGCTCCTGCGGCCAAAGCACCAGCCAAACAAGCTGCTTCGAAAGCCGCACCCAAAAAACCAACAGCTGCAAACACTCCAAATGGCTATTCGCAAAATGATATCCGCTTAATGGCGAATGCTGTTCATGGGGAGTCAAGAGGAGAATCGTATACAGGCCAAGTTGCCGTAGCCGCTGTTATTCTGAACCGTGTAAATAGTTCATCGTTTCCTAACACCGTTTCTGGGGTTATTTTTGAACCTGGAGCCTTTACAGCTGTAGCTGATGGGCAGATTTGGCTTACCCCTAATGAATCTTCAAAAAAAGCGGTAGTCGATGCAATCAATGGATGGGACCCAACCGGTGATGCATTGTACTATTTTAATCCGGATACTGCCACAAGTGGGTGGATATGGGGAAGGCCGCAAATAAAACGAATTGGCAAACATATTTTTTGTAAGTAGAGAGGTGAATGGAAATGATTAGAGGGATATTAATCGGTGTTCTTGCTTTAGGTATCGCAGGAACAGCCTTTTGGGGTTACCAAGAACATCAGGAAAAAAATGCGGTTCTCTTAAATGCAGAAAACAATTATCAACGAGCGTTTCATAATCTTTCCTATCGTATGGATATATTACACGATAAAATTGGGACAACATTGGCCATGAATTCCAGACATTCTTTATCTCCATCATTAGTTGAGGTATGGAGACTTACATCGGAGGCACATGGTGATGTTGGGCAGTTGCCATTAACACTATTACCATTTAACAAGACCGAAGAGTTTTTGGCGAATATCGGAAACTTTAGTTATCGTACAGCTGCCAGGGATTTGGACAAGGAACCGTTATCAAAAAAGGAGTATAGTACATTACAAACACTATATAAACAGTCAGGTGATATCCAGAATGAGCTCAGAAATGTTCAACATATGGTTTTGAAAAATAACCTCCGCTGGATGGATGTTGAACTTGCACTTGCGTCAGGAAAAGAAGCAACCGACAATACGATTATTGATGGTTTTAAAACAGTTGAAAAGACTGTAACTGGATATGAAGAATCGGACCATGGGCCTACCTTTACTAATATGAAGAAAAAAGATGAAAATTTTAAAAAAATAAAAGGAAAAACAATTTCCCGCCAGGAAGCAATCAAGATTGCTAAAAGTTATATGAAGTTTGATGGAAATGCTACTGTGAAAGTGACTGAAAATGGCAAAGGCTCCGATTACGGTTTTTATAGTGTTTCGATAAAAAATAAAAACACTGGCCAAGAAGCTAGCATGGATATAACCAAAAAGGCAGGGCATCCCATTTGGTTTATAAATAACCGGGACGTTAAAAAACAAGTTCTCAGTCTAAATGAAGCTGATAACAAAGCTGGTGCTTTCCTAAAAGAAACGGGTTTTAAAAATTTAGAGGTATTTGAAAGCACACAATATGATAATATAGGCGTTTTCAATTTTGTCACAAATATTAACGGCATTAGAATTTATCCTGAAGCAGTAAAAGTAAAAGTCGCACTAGATAAAGGAGATATTATTGGTCTATCTGCAGAAGAGTACTTAAAATCTTTCCATACTAGGAAAATAGAAAAACCCGTTATTTCTCTTGAACAGGCTCGATCGAAGGTAAATCCGAACTTTAAAGTGATGGAGGATCGGCAGGCTTATATTGTCAATGATCTAAATGAAGAGGTTCTCTGTTATGAATTTTTAGGAACCGTTGGAAATGACACATACCGAATTTTTATTAACGCCACAAATGGAAAGGAAGAAGAGGTTGAGAAATTAAAAAATGCTGAGGCCATATATGATGACGTTTTGTGAGGAAAAGCGACTGCTTTTCCTTTTCTCATATTCCGTTCATCCACACTGCTTCCTTGAATAAAAAAAATCACTGATCCCAATAATAAGAATATATGAATGCTGGAGTGATTGTAATGAAAAGAGTTGAAACGGTTCTACTGAAGGTTGTTATCATTCAATTTGTTTTTCTACTTTTATCTCAGTTCTTTTTTCATCAGATGGATGTTCTACCTCAAATTAAACAATTAACAAAATATGAGGGCGTAAATGAAAATACATTTACAGAAATTCTCCAAACCCTTCAAACCAAGTAATAAAGCAGGTTTTCCTGCTTTATTTTTTATTGTTTTAATAAGTGAAAAATAAGAAGCATTTCTCTTTCTTATGGTAAAATATAAAGAAGACAACATATGAGACAATCATGATTTGTTATAGGAGGATTTATGAAAAAGAAATTATCAATCGCAATTGACGGCCCTGCTGCAGCCGGAAAGAGTACAGTAGCAAAAATTGTGGCAGAAAAGCTATCTTACATTTATATCGATACTGGTGCAATGTACCGGGCATTAACATACAAAGCAATTGTTAACCGTATAAATCTTGAAGAAGAGGCTCCTTTATTAGATACACTCTTATCATCAGATATTAAATTGCTACCATCAGATAAAGGGCAATTGGTATATCTTGACAATCAAGATATAACAGATGAAATTCGTTCTGCAGAAGTTACCAATTCTGTGTCGTATGTTGCAAAACATCAAGCGGTCCGTGAAGAAATGGTCAGAAGGCAGCAAGCTTTTGCTATAGGCGGGGGTGTTGTGATGGATGGTCGGGATATTGGAACACATGTATTACCAGGTGCAGAAGTAAAAGTATTTTTACTTGCTAGTGTCGATGAACGAGCTGTCCGGCGTCATAATGAAAATATTCAAAAAGGATTTTCATCCGATTTGGATAAATTAAAGATGGAAATTGCACGTAGAGATAAAATTGACTCAGAGAGAGAAATAGCACCCTTAAAAAAGGCCGAAGATGCAATTGAAATTAACACAACCTCATTGACCATTCCTAATGTTGTTGAAAAAATAATGGTTCTGGTGCAAGAAAGGATTGGATTAGATTGACGTTTTATGGGTTTGCAAAGTCAGTTGTTTATGGGATTTTTAAACCGTGGTATCGGGTTAAGGCAATTGGAGTAGAAAATTTCCCTAAAGAGGGCGGAGTTCTTCTATGTTCCAATCATATTCATAATTTCGACCCAATCATTGTAGGAATCATGGCACCTCGGCCTGTTCACTATATGGCGAAGGAAGAAATTTTTCGCGTACCTGTGTTGGGTGGTATTGTTAGAAAATGTAATGCCTTCCCAGTAAAAAGAGGATTTGGGGACCGTGAGGCACTTAGATCAGGATTAAAGGTTTTAAAGGATGGACATGTTTTCGGACTATTTCCAGAGGGAACAAGAAGTAAGACTGGGGAGCTAGGAAAAGGACTCTCAGGGGCAGGTTTTTTCGCCCTAAGGTCAGATGCCCTAGTGGTTCCTTGTGCGGTTATCGGTCCATATAAAAGTTTTGGCAGGTTAAAGGTAGTATACGGACCGCCGATAGCAATGGAAGAAATGAGAACAAATAAAGCATCTGCAGACGAGGTTACTGAATTAATTATGTCAGAAATTCATAAACTAATCAAAGAGCATCAATAGGTTTCTGCTTGACAAAATAGACTATTTGTAAGAAGTTATAAAAAAGAGTCTTTTTTAGAATATTCTTTTCTTTTTAAAATGGTTTTATATGTGGTGTCTGCTGCGTTGCCTTCACCAAATCATATATAGATTTTTTTAGAAGTAAATGGATTAAGGAGGAATACATATGTCGGAAGAATTTAATCAAGTAGATGTGAGAAGCTTTGAAATTGGGGACAAAGTAACTGGACAAGTTACTAAAGTAGAAGAGAAGCAGGTGCTTGTGGCGATTCAAGGTAGTAAACTTGATGGAATTATCCCAATTAGTGAGCTTTCAAGCTTGCATATTGAAAAAGCATCCGATGCTGTTCACGAAGGTGATGAACTTGAATTAGAAGTATTAAAAGTAGAGGAAGAAGCTTTAATTCTTTCAAAAAGAAAAGTAGATGCGGAGAAGGCATGGGAAACCTTAGAACAAAAATTTCAAAGTGGAGAAATTTTTGAAACTGAGGTAAAAGACGTTGTTAAAGGCGGCCTTGTTGTTGATCTAGGTGTCCGCGGATTTGTGCCGGCATCTCTTGTTGAAGCCTTCTTCGTTGAAGATTTCAGCGATTACAAAGATCGTAATCTTACCTTAAAAATAGTTGAACTTGATAAAGAAAAGAACCGCTTAATCCTTTCTCACCGAGCTGTGGTAGAAGAAGAGAAGGGGAAACAAAAACAAAGTAGACTTGGTTCATTACAAGTAGGCCAAATCATTGATGGTACCGTTCAAAGAATTACTGATTTTGGCGCATTCGTCGATATTGGCGGTATTGATGGTCTTGTTCATATTTCACAATTATCGTATGAACATGTTGATAAGCCAACAGATGTTGTACAGGAAGGCCAGCAAGTTCAAGTGAAAGTATTAAATGTTGATCGTGATAATGAAAGAATTTCTTTGTCTATAAAAGAAACACTTCCAGGACCTTGGGCAAATATTTCTGAAAAAGCTCCAAAAGGAAGTATTTTAACTGGGACAGTAAAAAGATTAGTCTCATACGGTGCTTTTGTAGAGGTTTTCCCTGGTGTTGAAGGACTTGTTCATATTTCTCAAATCGCTCATAAGCATATAGGGACACCGCATGAAGTTCTTAAAGAAGGACAAGAAGTGAAAGTAAAGGTTTTAGATGCCAATGAACAGGATCAACGTCTTTCATTAAGTATTAAAGAACTTCTTGAGAAAGAGGATGAGGAAAATCTCGATTATGAGCTTCCTGAGGAATCAAAAGGCTTCCAACTTGGTGAAGTCATTGGTGACAAATTAAAGAATCTAAGAAAATAATGGTGATTTTACGTGTCTAGATTTGAACGAAAATGGGACCACATTCGCTTTGCTCTTGAAAATAGGCAAAACAGCTCGACAGTTTTCGACGATGTTAAATTTCTTCACCAGAGCTTACCAAATATCAGTGTGTTCGATGTTCGATTAGATCACTCCATTGGCGGACTTTCTTTAAGTTCGCCAATTTTTATCAATGCAATGACAGGCGGCGGCGGTGAAAGAACGTTCCAGATTAACAAAGAACTTGCCATTGTTGCTAAACGTACCGGGTTGGCTATGGCTGTAGGCTCGCAAATGTCTGCTTTAAAAGATAAAGGTGAAAGATATACTTACGAAGTAGTCAGAAAGGAAAATCCTGACGGGGTTATCATCGCTAATTTAGGCAGTGAAGCAACATCAGAGAATGCGAAAGCGGCAATCGATATGATTGAAGCTAATGCCCTGCAAATACATTTAAATGTGATTCAAGAACTGACCATGCCAGAAGGAGACCGTGATTTTACCGGTGTCTTAAAAAGAATTGAATCCATTGTTAAAGCGGTGGACATTCCTGTAATTGTTAAAGAGGTTGGATTCGGGATGACGAGGGAAACGGTTGATTCTCTTGCAACAACCGGTGTCACGGCGATTGATATTGGCGGCTCTGGGGGAACAAACTTTGCAGAAATAGAAAACAAACGCAGAGAAAAAATATTCACATTTTTTAATCAATGGGGCATTCCTACGCCCATATCAATCATTGAAGCTGCATCCAATTCTAATAATATAACCATTATCGGCTCAGGTGGCTTTTTAACAGGATCTGACATCGCTAAGGGTTTAGCTTTAGGTGCAAATGCAATTGGTATGGCCGGGTATTTCTTGCGAATACTTATGGAGAAGGGATCGGATGCTTTACAAGAAGAAATCGGAAACCTTCATAAGGAATTAACTATGATTATGACTGCTTTAGGAGCCCAAACTATTACAGATTTACAAAATGTGCCATTAATAATTTCCGGTGAAACATACCATTGGCTTCACCAAAGAGGAATAGATACTAAACGATTTAGCCAGCGTTCCATTAAGTAAAAGCTCTCGCCGTTGAACTGCGAGAGCTTTTTGGTATTACTTATTTTTTGCCATCATTTAATCCTCGTGCTTCTTCAGGACTTGAGAGCTTGGTTGCATCGGGATAGTGTAATGCTTGATCACGGTCTGACTCCACTCTCCTGCTCGCTTTTAGCTTTTTTTCTTGGCGGTCTTTACCCATTCATCCACACCTCCTATTAATAAGATGAATCACATTGAAAATATTATTCAAGGAAGTATGAAAATACATAAAGAATACCAATAATGAGAATAATAGGAGGTGTGTGAGATGGAAGGGGCAATGTTTTACTGGATTTGTTGGTCGTTTTGGGTCTACTTCACATTTATATTAAATAAACAAAACCGATACCGTTTTAAACTATCTGCTTTCGTTCTTATTGTGTTAGTAGTATCGAATATCCAATTCATGGCTAGCGGGTTTGAAATCCATGCGAGTGGATTATTTTTATTAGCCGTCTCATACATATTTTATAGTCAGGAAAAACTTGGAGCCATTATTTATTATTTTATCTGTTCATTTATAGTATCCATTGCCTATGTTACTTTCCATTTGTTCGAGATTTTTGATCCTATTTGGATTATCTTTAAGAAGGAATGGATGATGGGAATATGCTTTGGCTATCTTGCGATTCTCTTGCAAAAAACTTTAAAAGGCCGATTGCTGATTATAGTGAGTGGCACCATGCAGGGGGAGTTTTTATATGCCTATATCTTAAATAAGCTTCAATTTCCTTATTCAATTGGAGCTTTTGCTTACTTAGATGTTTGTTCATTAATTGTGGCTTTGCTGGCAGGATGGAGTTTCATTGAAAATGCAGGTTCCATTTTCCAAACTCATTTTCATTTTTTTGAAAAAGGAAAACAAAAATCATCGTAAAATCAATTCTTGTTAAGCTTTCAATTGCGAGAAAGGATTAACATTGATAAAATAATAAAGTTAGGCCCTTCTCGATGACAGAAGGGTTTCTTTACTTAATAAGAACTATAGGGATTGCTAACATAACAAAAAGTATTTTCAATATATGAAAGAAAGGATGGCGATCATAATGGTTAAACCTGTTATTGCCATTGTAGGACGGCCAAACGTTGGGAAATCAACCATTTTTAATCGGATTGTCGGTGAACGAGTTTCCATCGTCGAAGATGTTCCAGGAGTAACAAGAGATCGGATTTATAGTTCTGGTGAGTGGCTGACACATGACTTTAATGTAATCGATACTGGCGGAATTGATATTGGTGATGAACCGTTTTTAGAGCAAATTCGTCAGCAAGCTGAAGTAGCGATTGATGAAGCAGATGTTATTATCTTCTTAACAAATGGACGAGAAGGGGTTACCGCTGCGGATGAAGAAGTAGCAAAAATTTTATATAAGACGAAAAAGCCTATCGTCTTAGGAGTAAATAAAATCGATAATCCTGAAATGAGAGAGCAAATTTATGATTTTTATTCACTAGGCTTTGGAGAGCCAATTCCAGTTTCCGGCTCACACGGATTAGGCCTTGGTGATTTATTGGACGAAGCAGCCAAACATTTTCCAAAAAATAAGCCAATCGAATATGATGAAGATGTGGTCAAATTTTCCTTAATTGGTCGGCCTAATGTCGGTAAATCTTCACTAGTCAATGCAATCTTAGGTGAAGAACGTGTCATCGTCAGCAATATTGCGGGTACAACTCGTGATGCTGTCGATTCTCCTTATACGTATAATGGACAAAAATATGTCATCATTGATACAGCAGGAATTAGGAAAAAAGGAAAAGTGTATGAGAGTACCGAAAAATATAGTGTCCTCCGTGCTTTAAGGGCAATTGAACGTTCGGATGTAGTTCTTGTTGTCATCAATGCCGAAGAGGGAATAATTGAGCAGGATAAGAAAATTGCCGGTTATGCCCATGAGGCAGGCCGTGCTGTAGTTATTGTGGTAAATAAATGGGATGCAATTGAGAAAGATGAAAAGACCATGAAAGAGCTTGAACAGAATATTAGGGAACATTTCTTATTTCTAAGTTATGCGCCAATTGTGTTTTTATCGGCTAAAACAAAGAAACGTATTCATACCTTGTTGCCTATGATTAATACGGCAAGTGAAAATCATTCGATGCGGGTTGAAACAAGTGTGTTAAATGATGTTATTATGGATGCGGTAGCGATGAATCCCACACCATCAGACAAAGGGAAACGATTAAAGATTTATTATGCGACACAGGTAGCAGTCAAACCTCCTACTTTTGTTGTTTTTGTCAACGAACCTGAATTACTGCATTTCTCCTATGAGCGTTTTCTCGAGAATAGAATTAGAGACGCATTTGGATTCGAGGGAACCCCTATCAAAATTTATGCGAGAGAAAGAAAATAACGATAAGGTGGGTGTAATGAAATGCAGGCAAAAAAAGCAGCAATAGCCGTTGTGGGCGCAGGAAGCTGGGGAACAGCCCTTGCCATGGTACTAGCAGATAATGCTCATGAGGTCCGTCTATGGAGCCATAATGAAGACCAGGTGAATGAAATAAACGAACATCACACCAATAAAAAATATTTGCCTGGAATTGTGCTGCCGGAATTGATTGTTGGCTATGCTTCCTTAAGTGATTCTTTAGTGGGTGTAGAAACAGTTATTTTAGCCGTTCCAACAAAGGCAATTCGTGAAGTTCTCGGAAAAATACGAGCTGTTTTGGCTGATCCTATTACTATCGCACACGTAAGTAAAGGTATTGAGCCTGATACCCTTTTGCGTATTACCGAAATGATTAAGGAAGAGACACCGAATAAGCTTTTAAAGGACGTTGTTGTCCTTTCTGGTCCAAGTCATGCGGAGGAAGTAAGCCTTAGGTATCCAACAACTGTTACAGTAGCATCAGAAAATATGGAAGCAGCTGAAAAAATCCAGGATTTGTTCATTAACCACAATTTTCGTGTTTATACGAATTCAGATGTCGTCGGAGTTGAAATTGGTGGTGCATTAAAGAATATTATAGCCTTAGCTGCCGGAATAACTGATGGGCTTGGATATGGGGATAATGCGAAAGCAGCCCTAATGACAAGAGGTTTAGCGGAGATTGCTCGTCTTGGCACGAAGATGGGTGCCAATCCCTTAACCTTCTCTGGTTTAACAGGTATTGGTGATTTAATAGTTACTTGTACAAGTGTCCATTCAAGGAACTGGAGAGCGGGAAATATGCTGGGGAAAGGGAAAACACTTGATGAAGTTCTTGATAGTATGGGGATGGTTGTAGAAGGTGTTAGGACAACCAAAGCCGCCTTTCAACTGGCAAAAAAGTACAATGTCAAGATGCCAATTACTTTTGCACTTTATGATGTTTTATTTAATGACAAGAATGCTAAGGACGCAGTCGATGTGCTAATGGCACGAGGTAAAACTCATGAGATGGAAGATTTAGTGAATGTACTTGATGAAAGAAATACGGAAGACTAAAAATGTGCTTTTTCATTAAGAAATTAGGCGTTCTTATGATGCGCTTTTAAACTGGATTGCATACAATGCAACGAAGCAACCTGGTAGTATGACGCTGGAGAATGGGTTATTTAGTCCAACTGACTGAAGTAGAGAATTCGCCCCTCTTTACTTCAGTTTTTTTGCATGTGGTTGAAAACTTTTTAGGAATGGATTCACCTGTGATATAATTAACATTTGAAAAAGGGGGAATGATGTTTGTCGCCAGGTATGTTAAAAATGTGGATATCAATTGCCGGCATGGCTCTAATGTTTCTTGCCATCATAACCATTTATTTTAGCAGGTATAAGTTAAAAGGGGTGCTCCGTTTTATCACAGCAATTGTCGCCTATATCTTTTTGATTGTTGCTGGATTAACCCTACTCATTGTTTTCTTAGCCTAATCGAAATCATTACATAGATAAAAAGGTGATTGTATGAAATGGAATCTGCTCAGTTGTTTTTTTGTTTCAGCCGTATTACTATTGTCGGGATGTATGTACCCTGAGGAGGAATTAGCAAAAAACCAAATCCCTTATAAAGACCAAATTCAGGCGGTACAAACGGCAGTAGATGATTTTCAGAAGGATAATGGCGGTATCCTGCCAATAAAAACAAAGGAAGCGAATACGCCGATTTATCAAAAATATCCGATTGAATTTAAAAGAATTACCCCGAAGTATATGGCTGAGCCTCCAGGAAATGCGTTTGAAAATGGAGGTATTTTTCAATACGTGCTTGTTGACGTAGAAACTCATCCAACCGTAAAGTTGTTTGATTTAAGGATGACAGAAACAATCCGCGATATTAAACTACGAATAAAAACCAAAGGTTATCCGCCATATAAAGCACAACTTGCCAAAAATGTATTTTCGCTTGATTTTAAACAATTAGGCTATGAGAAGCCACCATTTGTTATCAGTCCATTTTCCAATCAAAACCTTTCTCTAGTTATTACAGGCGATGCTGAGGTATATGTTGATTATCGACCTGACCTTTATCAGTCGCTTAAGAAATCGGATAAACAGTTTAAACCAGGTGAGGATATTCGTCCTATTTTACTAACCGATTCAATGTTTGTTCCTGCCTATTCCCTGCCCTATACGATTGATTCAAAAACGAAGGAACCTGTATTCTTAGAAGAATAATTTTGTCATAACCCTTTTCCTATGAAATATATTGTAGGAGAAGGGTTTTTTTGTATTAAAATCTTATGCGATATGGCGATTCTTCATCTATAAAATCAAATGTTCAGAGAAATACAGATATTTATTTATCTAGTGAGTTTTAAGTAAGGAGGTAAAAAAATTTTACAAAAGTGTCATAACATGATAGGACAACGTCATAAACATATATTGTCCAAAAATACCTAAATGGATGATTATTATCCCACTTTACTCAATGATCGGGAGGGGATCACTTGGAGAAGGTTGACATTTTTAAAGATATTGCCGAAAGAACAGGCGGCGATATTTATTTAGGAGTAGTAGGAGCTGTACGAACTGGAAAATCAACATTTATTAAAAAATTCATGGAGTTGGTTGTATTACCGAATATAAACAGTGAAGCTGAGAGGTCGCGTGCACAAGATGAGCTGCCACAAAGTGCAGCAGGCAAAACCATCATGACAACAGAGCCGAAATTTGTGCCTAACCAGGCAGCCACTGTTCATGTCGATGAAGGTTTAAATGTCAATATAAGGCTCGTTGATTGCGTAGGATACACTGTTCCTGGTGCAAAAGGATATGAGGATGAAAATGGACCAAGAATGATTAATACGCCTTGGTATGAGGAGCCGATTCCATTTCATGAAGCAGCTGAAATCGGCACAAGAAAGGTTATCCAAGAACATTCCACAATTGGGGTAGTCGTTACCACAGATGGAACCATCGGTGAAATCCCAAGAAGCAATTATATTGAGGCGGAAGAAAGAGTCATCAACGAACTGAAGGAAGTTGGGAAACCATTTATAATGGTTGTGAACAGTGCCCAACCATACCATCCAAGTACGGAAACACTCAGATCAAGTTTAGCTGAGAAATATGATATCCCTGTCATTGCGATGAGTGTGGAGAGTATGCGCGACAGTGATGTCCTCAATGTCCTTCGAGAAGCACTATACGAGTTCCCTGTGCTTGAAGTCAATGTGAATCTTCCGAGTTGGGTCATGGTGCTTAGGGAAAACCACTGGCTTCGTGAAAGCTACCAGGAGGCCGTTAAAGAAACGGTAAAGGATATTAAGAGATTAAGAGATGTCGACCGCGTTGTGCAGCAATTTAGTGACTATGAATTCATTGAGCGTGCTGGTCTAGCAGGGATTGAAATGGGTTCAGGAGTTGCCGAAATAGATTTACTTGCACCAGATGAATTATATGATGACATATTAAAAGAAATCGTCGGTGTAGAAATAAGAGGAAAAGATCATCTCCTTGAATTAATGCAGGATTTTGCCCATGCGAAAGCAGAATATGATCATATTGCCGACGCATTAAAAATGGTGAAACAAACAGGTTATGGGATTGCCTCGCCAACACTCTCTGACATGAGCCTTGAAGAACCAGAAATTATCCGCCAGGGTCCGAGGTTTGGGGTAAGACTCAGAGCAGTAGCACCATCCATTCATATGATTAAAGTTGATGTGGAATCAGAATTCGCCCCAATCATTGGTACGGAAAAACAAAGCGAGGAGCTAGTTCGCTATCTAATGCAGGATTTTGAGGATGACCCATTATCGATTTGGAATTCCGATATCTTCGGCCGTAGCTTGAGTTCCATTGTTCGTGAGGGTATCCAAGCAAAGCTTTCCTTGATGCCGGAGAATGCAAGATATAAATTAAAAGAGACATTAGAGAGAATAATTAACGAAGGATCTGGTGGCTTAATTGCCATTATCCTCTAGACTTGGACTCCAGTTGGAGTCTTTTTTATTTTGTCAATAAATTTAACAGGAAGTGAGTTCGGTATAGGAGAAATTTGTTGAAATAACGAAAAGATTACCATAAAATCTTGAAATCTTCTTGATATGCTGAATTGATTGTGATAATCTTTTAACAGAATTACGTTATAGTGCTTAAAACCTTTATTTCATAAGGTTTTTTATAAAAAAATAGATTTAAGACACTAAAGCAGTTAATTTGGCTTACTTTGGTAATTAAACTGCGCTATAACGTATAGAAATTAAAAAAATTGTTTAGAAATGTAGATAAGTAATCTTATTTACGAATCTTGATAATTTCTTTGGGAGGAGGTGAATGGCATGAACAAGACAGAACTTATTAATGCAGTTGCTGAAGCTAGCGAGCTTTCAAAGAAGGACGCTACAAAAGCAGTTGATGCTGTTTTTGATGCGATTTTAGATGCTTTAAAAAATGGTGATAAAGTACAATTAATTGGTTTTGGAAACTTTGAAGTACGTGAGCGTGCTGCCCGTAAAGGCCGCAACCCTCAAACAGGTGAAGAAATCGAAATCGCTGCAAGCAAAGTTCCAGCATTCAAACCAGGCAAGGCGCTTAAAGACGCAGTAAAATAATTACATATATTTATTGCTTTAAGCGGTTGGCTAAAGCAAAAAGGTCATGGGAATGTCCATGGCCTTTTTTCTATGGGTGAACTTGCAACCGTTTAGTTCTTGCGGCTGCGCCTTTATTATTTTTTTGCTTGGACCGAAATGGTTGTGCTAATATGTATTTGTCAGCTAATCAGAATTTATTTTCATAAATTCTGAATGCATAAGCGCAACTACGTCTCTGTCTTCGCCCTTAGGGGCTTGCCTGTCGGCGGGTTGTCTTTATCTATACTTGACAGATATACGCTAGGAGGAATTCTTTATGACAGAAGTGAATCGTGCCCAAATTGAAGAGGCGGTACGTCTAATATTAGAAGCAATCGGTGAAGACCCAAAACGTGAAGGTTTACTTGATACACCGAAACGTGTCGCAAAAATGTATGAGGAAGTTTTTAGCGGCTTAAATGAGGATCCTAAACAGCATTTTGAGACAATTTTTAGTGAAGACCATGAAGAGCTGGTACTGGTTAAAGATATCCCGTTTTATTCGATGTGTGAACATCATCTGGTCCCTTTTTTCGGAAAAGCACATGTGGCTTATATACCACAAAATGGTCGTGTCACAGGCCTAAGTAAATTAGCAAGGGCTGTTGAAGCGGTTGCAAAAAGGCCGCAGCTGCAAGAGCGGATTACCTCGACCATTGCTGACAGCATAATGGAAAAGCTGGATCCCCATGGTGTAATGGTGGTGGTCGAAGCAGAGCATATGTGCATGACGATGCGCGGGGTTAAAAAGCCCGGCTCAAAAACAGTTACAACCGCAGTCCGTGGAACTCTTGCCGATGATGCAGTTGCCCGTTCTGAAGTGCTTTCCTTAATAAAATATTAGTATCGAATATTTCTAACATATTTGGAGTGATTAAATTGGAAAAGCGCAATCAGCAAAATAGTGATTTTGTGGTGATAAAGGCCATTGATGATGGAGTTAGTGTAATTGGCTTAACCAGAGGGACTGATACAAAGTTCCATCATTCAGAAAAGCTTGATAAAGGTGAAGTACTAATTGCACAATTTACAGAGCATACTTCCGCAATTAAAATTAGGGGAAATGCAAAAATTCTTACTCACTTTGGTGAAGTAGAAAGTGAAATAAAGAAGTAATATTTAAAAACTTTACAAGCTAATCTTAATTAGCTTGGTATCGTCTTATTTAGTTATTGTTTATTTTGTGAATTCCTGCCCATGTAATATCTTTTATGATATAATGGTTTCTGCTTGCCTATAGAAGTAAGAGGCTAATTTTTTATTTAATGGGCATGAATTTTCTTTTATATTTTTTAGAAATTAACATACATATAAACATCATATTTAGGGGATTATGGGGTGATTAGAGTGCCGGACATTCGACAAAAATATAAAAGTATTAGAGGGCAGGTCGAAAAGAGAGTTTTTAACTCATACTTGCTCGAATATATTGAAACCCCAATTATTGACGAAGATAAACTCCTTATCCTCATCTCAATAATGGACCGACTCGACTTGCCTTATAACAAAATGGAAAACTACGCGCTGTCAACAATGCTGGTCCAAATTGCCCTTGATACACATGAACATATTTTGAAATCGTCTGATAATGAAATAGGACGACAATTAACGGTTCTTGCCGGTGATTATTATAGTGGCTTATATTATAAGCTTCTTGCAGAATCAAAAGATATTTTGATGATTAAGGCACTTGCCAAAGGAATAAAAGAGGTAAATGAACATAAAATTCTTGTTTATCAGATAAAAACAATCGGAATCGAAAAACTCATGACAAGTATAAAGCAGATTGAGAGTTCTTTACATGTAAGGTTTGCTGAATATTTTAAAGTAGACATCTGGAATGAGATTCTTGCCAATCTTTTATTTTTTAAACGACTGTTGGCTGAGAGAAACCAATTTATTCAAGCTGGGAACTCCTTATTATTCGAGGCATTAAAGAGAAACCTTTATCCTAAAGATGATAATCATTTGGTGAATCTTTCAAGTGATCATCAAAATCATTTGTTAATGGTATGTGACCGCTATCTTGAACAATCAAAACAAATCATAGAAAAAGGAATTCCACAGCTTCCGTATTTAAATGATTATTTAGAGAAAAGAATTTCTTTTCTTTTAAATCAGCATCAGTCATTTGCAAAAACTTTTGTGGAAGAAGGGTAATAAACATGCAGCAATCGAAGGAAGAACGAGTTCATGATGTATTTGAAAAAATCTCTGACAGTTATGATAAAATGAACTCTGTTATCAGTTTTCAACAGCATCTCAAGTGGCGAAAAGACACCATGAAAAGAATGAATGTACAGCCAGGCTCAAAAGCACTCGATGTTTGCTGTGGTACAGCTGATTGGACGATTGCTTTAGCAGAGACCATAGGCCCTTCCGGCAGTGTAACAGGTCTTGACTTTAGCCAGAATATGCTCAATGTTGGGATTGAAAAGGTTAAGGATCTAGGATTAAACCAGGTGGACCTGATACATGGGAATGCAATGGAGCTCCCTTTTGAAACTAATAGTTTTGATTACGTTACGATTGGTTTTGGACTGAGAAATGTGCCGGATTACCTACAGGTATTAAAAGAAATGCATCGCGTTGTAAAGCCAGGTGGCCTTGCTGTTTGTCTGGAAACTTCGCAGCCAACATTAATTGGTTATAGGCAACTTTTTTATTTTTATTTTCGATTTATCATGCCGATGTTTGGTAAATTATTTGCTAAGAGCTATAAAGAATACTCTTGGCTTCAGGAGTCTGCCCGCGATTTTCCTGGAATGAGAGAACTTGCCCACATGTTTGAACTGGCCGGGTTTGATGAAGTGAAATACAAACCATACAGCGGCGGCGCAGCTGCAGTTCATATTGGATATAAAAAATAATTATTTGAATGAAGACAGGATGAAAAGCAGGGTGAATACAAATGAAATTAAAAATGATGTATTCATTTTTGAATTCGGATATTAACATAATTGAAAAAAAACTCGAAGAGACAATTCAAGCGGAGTCTCGTCTTTTGAAACAAGCTTCTATGCATACATTACAAGCTGGAGGAAAAAGAATTCGTCCTGTTTTTGTTTTGCTCGGTGGTAAATTTGGTCATTATGATATCAACGTGATGAAAAATGTGGCGGTTGCCCTTGAACTAATACATATGGCTTCACTTGTTCATGATGATGTTATCGATGATGCAGATCTTCGCAGGGGTCAGCCAACAGTCAAAGCTAAATGGGATAACAAAATTGCCATGTATACAGGTGACTTTGTTTTTGCTTTAGCCCTTGAATTGATGACAATCATTGAAAGAACTGAGGCCCATAAAATCTTGGCTGATACGATTTTTGAAGTAACAGTGGGGGAAATTCAACAAATCAAGGATAAGTACCGCTTTAACCAAAATCTTCGCGATTATCTGCGTAGAATTAAAAGAAAGACTGCTTTACTGATTGCTGCAAGCTGCCAGTTAGGGGCAATTGTTGCTGATGTTGAGGAGACCATTCATAAAAAACTTTACCGTTTCGGGTATTATGTTGGGATGTCATTCCAAATAACTGATGATATTTTAGACTTTGTTGCAACGGAGGAAGAACTCGGAAAGCCTGCAGGCAGTGACCTATTGCATGGGAATATTACGGCACCAGCCCTATTTGCCTTAGAAGATGCTACGATACGTAGTGAAATTGAGAATGTTCATGAAAAGATGGAATCAGCAGATATTCAAAGGATCATTACCCTGATAAAGCAGTCTGGTGCAATCGAAAAATCAGTTCAACTGAGTGATCATTATTTAAGTAAAGCCCTTGAAATATTAGAAGAATTACCTGCAAATAAGGCTAAGAAGACACTACGTGATATTGCAAAATTTATAGGCAGACGAAAATATTAACGATGAGAGGAGTTTCTCTCACCGTTTTTAGTTTAAAAAAGTGATGATATGTTAAGTTTTTTCTACCTTTTAAATTGGTTGCTAAATATTCAAAAAAATGATAACATTTTCAAGAATTGTCCACTATGACAATTAAGTATACATAATATATAGGAGTGGAACTTATGGAGAAAACATTTTTAATGGTAAAGCCTGATGGAGTACAACGTAATTTAATTGGAGAAATTGTTGCACGTTTTGAAAGAAAGGGCTTTCAATTGGTTGGAGCTAAATTAATGAGCATCCCTAAAGAGCTTGCAGAAAAGCATTATGGTGAGCATAAGGAAAGACCATTTTTCGGTGAATTAGTTGATTTCATTACCTCTGGTCCTGTATTTGCAATGGTGTGGCAAGGAGAAAATGTCATCGGTACGGCTCGCCAAATGATGGGTTCTACTAATCCAAAGGATGCGGCACCTGGTACGATTCGCGGTGATTTTGGACTAACAGTTGGAAAAAATGTTATTCACGGCTCTGATTCACCAGCAAGTGCAGAGCGTGAAATTGGCTTGTTTTTTAAAGAAACTGGGGTTGTTGAGTACTCCAAGTTAGTGAATGAATGGATTTACTAATTTAATATTAGCGGAGCACTTGTATTTAATTATACAAGTGCTTTTTTGTATACGTATATAAAATTTTACCCTTATTTTCTGAATAGTTATACTAGGTTTATTGAGGATGTTATGATATATTGATACATAATTCTTTAATGAGTTGAAGGGGGAAAGAACGATGGGAATGAGATACTTAACGGCTGGAGAATCCCATGGACCACAGCTAACGACAATATTAGAAGGCCTCCCTGCGGGAATGACGTTAGCAGCTTCTGATATAAATGAGGAGTTAGCAAGACGGCAAAAAGGTTACGGCCGCGGGAGACGAATGCAGATAGAGAAAGATACAGCTGAAATTGTCTCAGGTGTTCGTCATGGACAAACGCTTGGATCGCCGATTACTTTAGTAGTCAAAAACAACGATTGGAAGCATTGGACCAATATAATGGGTATTGAATCCGTTGAAGAAGGACAAGAGGATGAAATAAAACGCAAGGTAACCCGTGCAAGGCCAGGACATGCTGACCTAAATGGAGCTATAAAATATGGGCAAAGGGATATGCGAAATGTGCTTGAGCGATCTTCTGCACGTGAAACAACCGTTAGGGTAGCAGCAGGTGCAGTAGCCAAGAAACTTTTATCGTTAGTAGGAGTCAGTATTGTCGCCCATGTCGTTGAAATTGGTGGAGTTACAGCAAACGTTGACAGCACGATTACATTGGAAGATTTAAAAGAGCGGACAGAAAGTTCCCCAGTTCGAACGGCAGACCCAAATGTGGAGCAAGAAATGATGCAAGCCATTGATAATGCGAAGAAAAACGGTGATTCCATTGGTGGGGTCGTGGAAGTAATCGCTACTGGTATGCCAGTTGGTGTTGGAAGTTACGTCCATTATGATCGTAAACTGGATGGAAAATTAGCAGCTGCTATTATGAGTATTAACGCGTTTAAAGGGGTAGAAATTGGTATTGGTTTTGAGGCAGCCAGAAAGCCTGGAAGCGAAGTTCATGATGAAATCGCTTGGGATCAAGAAAAAGGATACTACCGGAAAACAAATCGTCTCGGAGGTTTTGAGGGTGGAATGACGACAGGAATGCCTATTGTCGTACGCGGTGTGATGAAGCCGATTCCAACGTTATATAAACCATTAATGAGTATTGATATCGAAACAAAAGAACCGTTTGCTGCCAGCATTGAGCGTTCGGACAGCTGTGCTGTACCTGCCGCAGCTGTTGTTGCTGAGAGTGTTGTGGCATGGGAACTTGCGAACGCTTTGGTTGAACAATTTTACAGCGATCGCTTTGCAACCTTTGCAGAAGAAATCAAAAGACAGCGGGAATTTGCGAGGGAATTTTAATGGAAACGATTCACATCCAAACAGAGTCAAAAAAATATAATGTCTTTGTAGGAGAAGGTGTAAGGAATGAGATTGGTACTTTTTTAACGAATCATTTTCAGGACCTTACAAGAATATTAATTATTACAGATGAAACGGTAGCTAAGCTTCATCTTGAAAAATTGCTGAGCAGTCTAAAACCGTGGGAGCCTATTATTTATACAGGGCCAAGTGGAGAAAAGACTAAAACCTTTGAAGTTTATTATGATGCTCTATCAACCGCACTTGAAAACCGCCTTGATCGTAAATCAGTTATTCTTTCATTTGGCGGTGGAGCAGTAGGGGATTTGTCTGGATTCGTTGCCTCATCCTACATGAGAGGTATCCCTTTTATTCAAGTCCCGACTACTATTCTAGCTCATGATAGTGCTGTTGGCGGGAAAGTGGCCATCAATCACCCACTTGGGAAAAATATGATTGGGGCTTTTTATCAACCTGAAGCTGTGTTTTATGATCTTGAGTTTATAACTACCTTGCCTGACCAAGAAATCCGTTCAGGATTTGCTGAAGTTATTAAACATGCACTGATTTTTGATCCGACATTCTATGAATGGTTGCGAAATAATGTTGATGACCTTAATTTACTAACATTAGATCAACTATCTAATTCGTTAATAAAAGGCATTAGGATTAAAAATGAGTTTGTTAGTCAGGATGAAAGGGAAACGGGAATACGAGCTTACCTGAACCTGGGGCACACGCTAGGGCACGCCATTGAATCAGAAATGGGTTATGGGAACTTTACTCATGGTGAAGCGGTTATGATAGGGATGATTTTTGCTTTGAAGTTAAGTAAAGAATTACTAGATCTTTCCTTCCATTTAGAAGAATTTATTGAGTGGGTAGAACAACTAGGATATGAAACAAAAATTCCAAATCATCTTTCCTTTGAAAAATTATTAGCCAAAATGAAACAAGATAAAAAGTCTGTAGGTGATTCGATTCGATTCGTTTTACTCGAGCAATTGGGACTGCCAAAGCTTCAGAAAATATCCGAAACAAAATTGTTAGAAGAACTTAAAAGTTTTTAACAAGGGGGGACTTTTTTATGATCAGAGGGGTGAGAGGAGCAACAACAGTTAGTGGCAATACAGAGGAAGCGATTATTTCTGCCACTGAAGAGCTTCTTGCAAAATTAATTGAAGTGAATCATATACAGCCTGATTCCGTTGCGTCCGTATTTATCTCAACTACTGAAGATATTGATGCCGCCTTCCCGGCAAAAGCATTGCGGAAATTTCCGGGCTGGATTTATGTACCAGTCATGTGTATGCGGGAAATGCAAGTTCCTAATTCTTTGAATATGTGTGTAAGAATTATGATGCATGTGAATACAGGCCTCTCCCAAGAAAAAATTATTCATGTTTATTTAAGAGAAGCTAAGGTGCTTAGACCGGATTTAGATAATAGCTTGGCATTGTAGAGAATTTTCTTATTTTTTTATTTTACTAATACTAAAGGGGTGGAGAAAATGAGATGGAAAGAACAATTATTGAGACTTACTCCATATCAGCCAGGAAGATCAATTGATGCAGTTAAAAAACAGTTTAATCTGGAGAAGATTGTAAAGCTTGCCTCCAATGAAAACCCGTTTGGATGTTCAACTGGGGTTATTACTGCCCTTCAAACAAACCCGTCTAGTTTAGCTATTTATCCTGATGGGTACGCCACTCATTTAAGAGAGAAGCTTGCAGGATTTTTGGGGATTAACGAGGAAGAACTTATTTTAGGGAATGGTTCAGATAATCTTATCCAAATTATTTCAAGGTCACTCTTGCATCCTAATGCAAGTACGATTATGGCAACACCCTCATTTTCACAATACAAACACAACGCTATCATTGAAGGGGCCGTTATTAAGGAATTAGCTCTTATAAACGGTGAACATGATTTGGATGAAATGCTTGCGGCTATAGACGAGCAGACAAATGTTATTTGGGTCTGCAGCCCTAATAACCCAACGGGTACATATATACCAGAAAATAAATTAATTCCGTTTTTAGAAAAGGTTCCCCCACATATTCTAGTCGTGCTAGATGAAGCCTACTATGAATATGTCGTAGCTGAAGATTACTATGATTCCATTAATTTAACAAGGAAGTATGAAAATTTAATTGTGCTTAGAACCTTTTCTAAAATATATGGAATGGCGGGCTTAAGAGTCGGATATGGAGTTGCAAATCGTACAATCATAAAAGCACTTGAGCCTGCAAGAGAGCCTTTTAATGTTAATTCATTAGGTCAATTAGCAGCCATTGCGGCAATTAATGATCAGGAATTTGTTGAGGTTTGTAAAGAAAAAAACAGACAAGGTCTAACCCAATTTTATGATTTTTGTGAACAAAATCAGTTGGACTACTATCCTTCACAAACTAATTTTATTTTAATCGATTTTAAAATAGATGGTGATAAAGTCTTTCAATATTTACTTGAAAAGGGATTTATTGTCCGCTCCGGAAAAGCATTAGGATTCCCGACAGCAGTTAGAGTTACGGTGGGCTCTTTTGAGGAAAATGTGGGTGTGCTTCAAGCCTTAAGCGATTTCCTCAAGGAAAACTAAATAGATCGCAGCTTTTTTTAAGATAATGAAGTTAATTTTCTACTTCGAGAAATGTCCAGTTCCAGGCGCCATCGGCTAGTGGACTTCGCTCTTCTCCCTACGATAAGTCAACATCGGATCGCTACGCTCTCCGTGTTTCCTTTATCTCAGTCGAAGCGCTCCAGCCCATACGCCGATAGACGGGCGCCTTGCGCTTTTCTTATTAGAATAAGAAAATATAGCATTTGACTTCGAGAAATGTCCAGCTCCAGGCGCCATCGGCTAGTGGACTTCGCTCTTCTCCCTACGATAAGTCAACATCGGATCGCTACGCTCTCCGTGTTTCCTTTATCTCAGTCGAAGCGCTCCAGCCCATACGCCGATAGACGGGCGCCTTGCGCTTTTCTTATTAGAATAAGAAAATATAGCATTTGACTTCGAGAAATGTCCAGCTCCAGGCGCCATCGGCTAGTGGACTTCGCTCTTCTCCCTACGATAAGTCAACATC
>NZ_DALZYO010000037.1:0-59884 GCF_031988165.1 Neobacillus sp. | reverse complement strand
CAATCAACAGGGTGGCAAATCAACCTAAAGAATTGCAACACACTTTTTCTAACCTAGCTAAGTGTGTGCATCAAAAGGCTTTTCAGAGGGAGAGTCAATCAAAAATATTGTTAGTCTCGTTCCCCATTTTTATTTAAATACAATAATCCGCTGTGTTACGATAGAGTATAAAAGTAAATCAGGGAAAGAGGTGGAGAAAATGATTAAAACGATTTTGTTTGATGTAGATGGGGTTCTTTTAAGTGAGGAGCATTATTTTGATGCATCTGCCTTAACTGTTTGGGAGATGTTGATAAGTGGCAATTATTTAGCACTGGCTCCTGAAAAATTTAAAACGGACTATAGCGAGGCCGAGACCAAGGAAATAAGAGAGATGCTATTTGAAAATGATAAGGTCCTTAAGTTTATGAAATCCCGCGGCCTTAATGCCAACTGGGACATGATCTACCTAACATTTTGCCATCAACTAATTCACCTACTATCGCAAATAAAAGATATGGAATTTGAAAAAATTAACAAATGGTGTCAGGCACCAATTAATCGTGAAACGTTATTAGAGATTGGCGGATTGTTGAGTCATTATCCTGTGGTGACGGATTTTAATTTGTTTGTGGAGGATTTCAATGGGTCACTGGTAATGAAACAGGAATTGTTGGGATACTTGAATGTGCTGGCTCTTGAAAAACTTGGGGTGGAAACTTCCATTTTTAATAAAGGTGAGCTGTGGTCCATATGTGAGCATATTTCTCAGGAATGGTATGTTGGCGATGAGAATGTTTTTGCTTCTACCGGGAGACCATCTGTGCAAACAGGCAAAAAAGGCTTTTTAGCAAATGAGGCAACATTAGCACCAAGAGAAGAAATTGCTGAGCTTTTTCAATTTCTAACCACCACTGGATTTGAGATTGGAATTGGAACAGGCCGACCGGCACTTGAAACGATTCAACCTTTTCAGCATTTAGGGTGGTTGAAGTACTTTGAAGGGGA
The DNA here is from genome assembly GCF_031988165.1 of Neobacillus sp. Lineage (NCBI taxonomy): Bacteria > Bacillati > Bacillota > Bacilli > Caryophanales > Bacillaceae > Neobacillus > Neobacillus sp. The sequence goes on along the minus strand of NZ_DALZYO010000037.1, from coordinate 58,897 downwards.
TCGAATTGTGACGGCTGATGAAGTGTTAGTGGCGGAACAGGAACTTCCAGAATGGAAATCTTTATCGAAGCCGCATCCGTATACCTACATAATGGGTTTAAAAGGGAAAGGAACTCCTGTCAAGGAATGCATAGAAATGGCATTGCCAATTGAAAATGGCGAAACTGTTCTTATTGTTGGAGATTCGTTGGCGGATCTTCTGGCTGCTAGGCAAATGGGCTGCCAATTTGCTGCTGTCTTAACGGGGTTATCTGGAAAAGATGCAAGAAGTGAATTTGAACAGCATAAAGCGGATTATATTCTTGATTCTGTGCTTGATTTGAAAGGTATTTTATAAAAAAAGGGTAGGTTTCGTACTTTACTACTCCTTGAGAGTTATCTATTTGCGGAAATTGGTAATTAATAAATAGAAAAACATAGTATATCAGTCAATCTAATTGTTATATCAGCGATAAATACCCTTATATCAGCGAATCTTATAGTTATATCAGCGAATCTTATAGTTATATCAGCGAATCTGAGTATTTTATCAGCGAATCAAGGAAATCACAACATCTTATCATAACAGAGCATGAAAGGAGGGAGTGCGTACGGCAATCCCTCCTTCCTGTGTCTAAATGCTTTCCACTTTTTCCAACTCAAGTTGTCCTGGTTCAAAAATATCCACATTTGACAGCTCTAGTAGTTGTGCTTCTTCTAATCCATCAATTCGTGTTAATACTTGAATTACATTAGCACTTAGTGTCTTATCAAGGGTTAATACCATAATGGCTTCACCGCCGACCTCTGTCCGCCCAACCTGCATTGTCCCAATATTGATGTTATGATCGCCCAACAGAGATCCAACCTTGCCAATCATTCCAGGTAGGTCGCGGTGCTTGATATATAAAAGATATTTTTCTGGTTTCACATCAATCCGGTATTGGTTAATTTTTAAAATTCTTGCACCGTAACCGTTTAGGACCGTTGCCCCAATGCGAGCCTCTTCAGAGCCCTGAGACACGCTGAGCTCCATGTAATTGGCAAAGCCTTTATTAGTGGCATTTTTCACTACATTATAGGAAACACCTTGCTCTTTCAAAAGATGAAGCGCATTAATAAGATTGACTGAATCACTTAAATGATAGGATAATACGCCTTTCAATAGCGTCCTTGTTAATAATTCTGTGTCCTCATCAATTAAATCTCCATAATAATTAATTTCGATTTTCGTAGGTGCCTGCTTGCTTAATAATTGAATCACCAGCTGTCCCATTTGATCACCGAGCAGTAAATATGGCTGCAGCTTAGCCTGCGTTTCCCCAGACATTTGCGGCATATTGACCGCATTTTGAATCGACTGTGTTTCAAAAATCTCAATGATTTCCGCACTTACCTCCTGTGCCACCTTTTCCTGTGCTTCTACCGTTGAAGCACCAAGATGCGGGGTCACAATGATATTGGGGTTTTGCAGCAAATCAGGGTCAGAAACTGGCTCTTTTTCAAAAACATCAAGAGCAGCACCAGCTACATGCCCGGCTTGAATTGCCCTCACTAATGATTTTTCGTCAATGACACCGCCGCGAGCACAATTGACAAAGCGAACCCCTTTTTTTGTTTTTCGTAAATAATCATCATTCACAAGTCCGCGTGTATCATTGGTCAGCGGGGTATGAATTGTAATAAAATCGGATTCCGTGGCAATTAAATCAAGGCTTGCTTTTGTGATCCCCAATTTTTTCGCGCGGTCTTCGGTTAAGTAGGGGTCAAACCCTAATATGTTCATACCAAAGCTTTTGGCCCGTTTGGCTACTTCTGTGCCAATTTTACCCATGCCGATGACACCAAGCGTTTTTTTATACAATTCCACCCCCTTAAAGGAGTTACGATCCCATGCCCCAGCGGAAGTTTTTTGATGTGCCTGTGGAATTTTCCGCGCTAATGACAGCATCATAGCCAATGTATGCTCTGTTGCCGCAATTGTATTTGCACCAGGGGCATTAATAACAATAATCCCTTTTCGTGTAGCGGCATTCACATCAATATTATCGACCCCGACACCCGCTCTGGCAATGACTCTCAACTTTTCAGCGGCTTGAAGTAATTCAGCGGTTACCTTTGTTTGACTTCTCAAAATCAAGGCATCGTAATCCCCAATGATATTTTTTAACTCCTCAACAGGAAGTGTCGGCTGCCTTTCAACAACAAAATGGGGGTGCTCCATTAAACTCTTTAAGCCAGTACTACTAATTCCGTCGGTTACAAGTACTTTATACATGGTCCATCCATACCTCCTCAGCTCTTTTCACCGCTTTACCTAACACATTTGTTCCTTGTAAAAATTTCAAGGTCATTTCAATGCTTCCTAATACTTTTATGATGTCAAACGGCGTGCAATACCCCATATGGCCGATTCGGAAAATTTCACCTTTTAATTTTTTCTGTCCGCCACCAACCGTAATGGCAAACTTATCTTTTAACATTTTCTTCATTTGTTTCGAAGGTGCATCCAGCGTTCTTACTGCAGTTACAGTAGGTGACGCATCTTCATCAGATGTTAACAGTGGAATCTCAATCGCCTTCAAGCCTTCTCGGGTCATTGTTTTTAAAAGTTGATGCCGCTTAATGACGTTCTCAAAGCCTTCTTCTTCAAACATATTACAAACCTCTTGGGCCCCGTAAATGAGTGAGACGGCAGGGGTAAATGGTGTCGATTTTTCAGTTTCATATGATGCTAGATAGCGGTTTAAATCAAGATAAAACCGCTGTGCCTTACAGTTTCGAATCACTTCCCTTGCCATGTCGCTTATCGCCACAAAGGCCAATCCGGGAGGCAGCATCAATGCTTTTTGTGATCCGGCAACGAGAATATCGATATTCCATCCCTTCATATCTACTGGAACAGCTCCAATGCAGCTTACTCCGTCAACAATATATAGCGCATTAGTTAATCGCTTCACAACCGCACCTAAATCTTTTATCGGATTAAGGATGGATGTAGAAGTTTCACAATAAGTAGCAAATACGGCTTTTATATCGTTTGGAAGGGACTGCAAAAATTCCTCCAGCTGCTCGGGTTTACACGTGTTCCCCCATTCAATATTCAAGCGGTGGACATTCGCACCAAAGGTCTCGCAAATCGCGGCAAAACGATCTCCGAAAGCACCAGCGACAATGACAACAACATTATCATTTGCTTCGATTACGTTAGCTGCCGCTGCTTCTAAGGCGGAGGTACCACTCCCTGCAAGAACGGTAACAGGATTTTCTGAACCAAAAACGGGCATGAGGCGGGTAGAAACATCTTCTAGTAACTTAGGGAATTCTTGGCTGCGGTGGGCAATCATTGGCTGATTCATCGCAGATTTCACACGATCGGGAATCGGCGTTGGACCTGGGGCGAACAAGTAGTGCTGATCAAGTAACATCAAAATCATCCTCTCTTTTTTTGCTTGGTGTTAGCGACTATAAATAGTCACTTCTTTTTTTATAAAAGAAAACGTCCCTCATAACAGACTTATGGTCCTGTTATGAGGGACGTGAATAAACGCGTGGTGCCACCCTCTTTTGCTGCAGGAAAAATAACAGCAGCCTCAAACAATGTAACGGTTTTAACCGGGCTAACCTACTTAAAGCTTTCAGCAGCCAGTTCAGAAGGGCTGGGCACTATTTTAATCAGAATCTTTTTGGTTAAATTCTAATTAGCATAAATTAAGAATTTGCACCGGTTTGCAGCAGACACCGGCTCTCTGAAGCATTTTCTTAATGCCGTCTTCATCATCACTTTTCATCTATAGCATAACTCAAATTGATTGAAATTTCAAAAAGCAACTAAATATAGGGACTATTCTACAACGATACCTTCAGTATTGTAAAGGGATAAAGAAGAAAAAATTTTTCATAATATATTAAAAAATTTTACCTAAAAATCGTAATTCAAGTGTGACATGGTAGTAAGCGATTTCACAGCAATTTATGAAAATAAATCTATTGTAAAAAAATAAAGAGAATCATATAATGTCTACAACAGAAAAACATTTGTCCTTGTATGGTGGACATTAACAAGAGGGGGATACTAGTGAAAGCAATCTCAATTGGGTTACTAGGTTTAGGCACCGTTGGCTCAGGTGTTGTCAAAATCATAAAAAATCATCAGGATAAATTAATACACCAAGTGGGATGTCCGGTGGTAATCAAAAAAATCCTTGTTCAAGATTTACTTAAGAATAGACCGGTTGATGTGGAAACAGAGCTATTAACATCAAACGCCGACGAGATTCTTTTTGATGAGGAAATAGATGTGGTGATCGAGGTAATGGGCGGAGTTCAGGAAACAAAGAACTATTTGATTAGTGCCCTCCAGCAAGGCAAACATGTAGTGACGGCAAATAAAGATTTGATGGCGCTTCATGGTTCCGAGCTGTTAACGGTTGCTTCAGAGCATGGCTGCGACTTATTTTATGAAGCAAGTGTTGCCGGTGGTATTCCCATCTTAAGAGGGCTTGTTGACGGGCTTGCTTCCGATCGAATTACCCAAATGATGGGGATTGTAAACGGAACAACGAATTATATATTAACCAAAATGAGTGATGAAGGCCGATCCTATGAGGGAGTACTTAAAGAAGCGCAAGAGCTCGGGTTTGCCGAAGCCGATCCAACAGCTGATGTCGAAGGATTAGATGCAGCCCGCAAAATGACGATCCTGGCTACATTAGGATTTTCGATGCACATTGATTTAGATGATGTGAAGGTAAGCGGCATTTCAAACATTACCGAAGAAGATTTACGATACGGAAAACAATTAGGCTATACGATGAAACTCATCGGCTATGCCCATCGTGAGGGAGAAAAAGTCGAGGTAAGTGTTGCACCGACCTTCTTGTCCAACAACCATCCGCTTGCCTCTGTACAAAATGAATACAATGCTGTGTATGTATACGGAGAAGCAGTTGGCGAAACGATGTTCTATGGACCTGGTGCCGGCAGTCTGCCGACTGCAACAGCAGTTGTTTCAGACCTGGTCGGCGTCATGAAAAATCTAAGATTGGGTGTAAATGGCCGAAGTGCTGTGACACCGCAATATCAAAAGCGTTTAAAGGATAACGGTGAAAAGTATTCTAAATACTTCCTAAGAATTCATGTGCAGGACGAGGTGGGTGTTTTTGCTGATATTACCTCTATTTTTGCGAAACATGGCGTCAGCTTTGAAAAAATACTGCAGCTGCCAATCAAGAAAAATGAAACGTCAGAAATCGTTTTAGTAACACACCGAGCGTCGTTAACAAATTATGATCTAATTTTACAAGAATTAAACCACTTGAATGCGGTGAAGGAAGTAAAAAGTGCCTATCGTGTGGTGAGGAAATCGTTATGAGATGGCTAGGATTATTAGAAACCTATAAAGCGTATTTACCAATCAACAATCAAACTCCAAGACTTACACTGAATGAAGGAAATACCCCGCTAGTAAAGCTTGAACGATTGTCTCAAGAATGGGACGTTGAGCTTTATGTGAAAATGGAAGGAGCGAATCCGACAGGATCCTTTAAGGATCGGGGAATGGTCATGGCTGTCGCTAAAGCAGTGGAGGAGGGTAGTAAAACGGTCATTTGTGCCTCAACAGGCAATACTTCCGCATCCGCTGCAGCCTATGCGGCACGGGCCGGGATAAAATGTATCATTGTCATTCCTGAAGGGAAAATTGCGCTCGGCAAACTGGCTCAGGCGATGATGTACGGGGCTGAAATAATCTCGATTGAGGGCAATTTTGACCAAGCGCTGAAAATGGTTCGAAATATTAGTGAAGTAGAACCGATTACACTTGTCAATTCAGTGAATCCGTTCCGGTTAGAAGGGCAAAAAACAGCGGCCTTTGAGGTATGCGACCAGCTAGGGGATGCCCCTGACATTTTAGCAATCCCAGTTGGAAACGCTGGAAATATTAGTGCCTATTGGAAAGGGTTTAAGGAATTTGCTGAGAAAAAGGCTACGAGCTTACCGCGCATGTTTGGCTTTCAAGCTGCAGGGGCTGCTGCCCTTGTTCATAACCGGGTCTTTGAAAATCCAGAAACGATTGCCACGGCCATTCGGATTGGGAATCCGGCAAGCTGGGACCTAGCTGTTTCCGCTGTTCAAGAATCAAAGGGGCTGTTCGATGAAATCACCGATGAAGAAATTGTCGCTGCCTATAAAAAATTAGCTTCAGCTGAAGGTGTTTTTGCCGAACCGGCTTCCTGTGCTTCCATTGCTGGTGTTTTTAAGAGTATCCAAAATGGAAAAATCGAAAAAGGCACGAAAATTGTCTGTGTGCTGACAGGAAACGGTTTGAAGGATCCAGACACAGCTATCCAAAGCAGCCTGGTTAAGCCGTTACATTTACCGAATGATGAAAAAGAAGTGACAGAACATATTCGAGGGGTTGTCGTTAATGCCTCTAATTAACCGCTTCATTATCAAGGTCCCGGCAAGCTCCGCTAATCTTGGACCTGGTTTTGATTCCATGGGACTAGCTGTAAATTTATATTTAACGTTAGAGGTTGAGGAGAGCAGCCACTGGGAATTCTCCTCTACCACAGATGAACTAATGCATCTCCCTACGGATGACACCCATTTTATCGGCCAAATTGCTTTACAAATTGCTGAAAAGTATGGAAAAGTCTTACCTCCTTGTAAGGTGAAAATGGAAAGTGAGATTCCTCTAGCTCGCGGGCTAGGGTCAAGTGCTGCGGCGATTGTTGCTGGGATTGAGCTTGCTGATACGGTGGGAAATTTGGGTCTAACACAAAAAGAGAAGCTTTTTCTCGCTACAGAGCTAGAAGGTCATCCTGATAATGTCGGGGCCTCACTCTTAGGCGGGTTAGTAATTGGCTGTTATTGTAAAAATGAGGTGGATATGCTTTCATTCACGAATCTTCCGTTTGAAATGACTGCGGTCATTCCGCAGGAAATCCTTCTGACGAAGGATTCACGGGATGTACTCCCGACCGCATTTTCCCAAAGTGGAGCCATTCAAGCATCGGCAACAGCCAATCTTTTAGTTGCGGCCCTTTTAAGTGAAAACTGGGACGTAGCAGGCAAAATGATGGAGCGAGACCTTTTCCACCAGCCATACAGGAAACCATTGATCCACGGTTATCAGGAAATCGAAAATATGGCTAAATTGAGCGGTGCATTCGGAGTTGCCTTGAGTGGTGCTGGACCAACCGTCATTTGCTTTACCGAAAAAGGAAAAGGAACAAGGTTGGCTCAGGACTTACAAGCTGCATTTCCAGAAATGACCGTGAGATCACTTCAGATCGACTATACTGGTAGTCGTTTACAAGTAATTGAATCAGAAAACTTTATTAATCCAATCAAGCAGCCATAGCATAGGGCTGTTTTTTTTGTTATTGTCCGAGGGATTATCTAATAGTTACACAAATTAGATGGGGAACTTCGATATATTATAGAGATTATTGGCACCCATTACATAAATTGGCTAAATCAAATCACTAGCACTTTCAATAAATAATTTTGATACAATCGATTGCGTTTTATTAATGTTGTAAACAAGGTAGAAATATCTTTCATCATTGAATCCTTCTAAATTATGCATTTTAAGCATCTTTTTACAGACGTATTCCTTTGCTGCTATTTCTGAAATAATTGAAATCCCAATATCCTGCATCACAAACTGAATTAAACTCTGGCCATCCTCTATATAGGAAATAATATTTAATTGGTCTTTAGCAATATTATTTTTTTTCAAATATCTTTCAAGCATCGAATTCGTTCCTGAATCAGAAGTTCGCATCAAAAAAGGGAACTGTAATATATCCTGGAAGCTCACCGTTCCTGATAAATCTACCTCATTCGAAGTAATAAGTACTAACTTTTCTTTTAATAAGGGAATATAGCGAAGTCTATCATCCTCGTATTTTTCCCCTAAGATACCGATATCAACTGAACCGTTAAGCACCTTCTCGGCAACAGCTTTTGATGAAGATTGGTTAATATGAAACATGACATCAGGATAGTGCCTTCTAAATTGATTGACCATCTTTGGTAACATAAACTGCCCTGGTACAGAACTTGCTGCAATTCGAATCATTCCTCGAAGCTCTGTCATCCCCTGCTTTAAGTCGAGCAATGCCTGATCCTTCATGAGTAGAAGTTTAAGTGCCCATTGATATAACCGTTCCCCAGATGGTGTAAGAATGCTTTCCCGACCAACACGATCAAATAGCTTAATGCCCAGCATTTTTTCCAATGCTTGAATGTGAGAGCTAACGGTTGATTGACTTAGGAAGATATCTTCAGCCGCCTTAGAAAAGCTTTTATGCTCGACCACCTTTGAAAAAACGTAGAGTTGATGTAAATCCATAGGAATCTTCTCCTTATATATTCATATACTCGATTAATAGTGATTGGTAAAATAGATAAATTGAATTTATTTAAGCGTAACACTTTTTTATAATGGAAGAGACCTACCAATTTGAAATGTTTATGACAGTTGTAAAGGAGAGGAATACATGGCATTTCAATCTATTCCTGATTTTATCTATGACGCCGGTCCAACTGGATGCGGGGAATTGATTATGAATTTATTTTTAACCATGAAAAAGATGGAACGCGGGCAAATTATTGAGGTAATTTCCTATGACCCCGGTGCTAGAGAGGACCTGCCTGCTTGGTGCCGAATGCAAAAGCATACTCTTCTTGAACGTAAAGATTTGGGCAAGACAAACCATTACTATATTGAAAAAGGCTAATTTCAGCCTTTTACATAAACAACAAAATAACGGAGGAATGAAAAATGGCTGGCAAATTTTTAGTGAGTTTAACAAATGCAAAGAACGATGCTGACAAAGCAACGGTTGGTTTCGTGGTTGCAAACGCTGCAGTTGCATCAGGACAAGAAACAGTTGTGTTTCTAAATGTTGAAGGCGCTTACCTAGCTTTGAAAGGGTATGCAAATGAGATTCACGAAGAAGGCTTTGCGCCATTAAAGCAGTTAATGGATCAATTTGTTGAAGCAGGCGGAATCCTTTGGGTGTGCAGTCCATGCTATAAAAAGCGCGGCTTAGATGAAGAGAATTTAATCGAAGGTGCAACGATTGTCGGTGGAGCTAAATTAGTTGAGTTCCTTAGCCAAGGTGCTGCATCGATTACTTATTAATTTAGGTGGAAAATATGCAAAATCCTCAGGCGGTATGTGACGGCGGAGATTTAGATTGCGGCTCAGGCCTGCTGCTAATCATAAAAAAAGCAATGGACCCTCTGTTGGGTGGGCAGATTCTTGAAGTCCGCAGTAGGGAAAGAACGGTGGCTGAGGACCTGCCTGCATGGTGCCGAATGGTTAATCATGAATTTCTTGTCTCAGAGCCTGGTGAAAATACAACCAGATATTTTATCAGAAAAGGCTCCTCTCAAGCAGAACTTGAGCAGGATTTACAGGCAGCAAAAGGCTATCAATGGTGTGTTCGTGTTCGTGGGGAAAAGGATCTCTCCGCAAAAATTTATTCTAGAAACCATACTTTTTTAGCGGGACAGCCAGCTGATTTCAGTCCAAAGGTGAATGCGCCAAGTGCCATCGATTATCTGCTTGCCTCGCTTGCCTCTTGTTTGACAGTTGGCTTTAAGGCTCAAGCCTCAAAGCGTAATCTTGAGATTGATAATCTTGAGCTAGCTTTAAAAGGTGGCTTGGATAATGTGTTGTACCATTTGGAATTAGAAGATGAAGGCAGTCCGAAAATGGAACAAATTTCGGGAACCTTTTATGTATCATCGCCCGAATCGGAAGTTGAGCTCGAGGAAATATGGAACAATACTCTTTCACGTTCGCCAATCTATCAAACTCTTAAACAAACAGTAAAAATTGAAATTAAGCTCTCAATTGTATTTTAACAGGGGGTCTTGCAATCGTGAATTTACCTAAGTTTCCAACGACCGTTATTGGCAGCTGGCCGAGGGCGACAGAAGTGAAAAAGGCAATGCGTGACAAACGTGCAGGAAGAATAAGTGAGGAAGAGTTCCAATCAATTGCTGATACAGCAATAATACATTGCTTGAAATGGCAAGAAGAAGCAGGGATTGATATTGTCTCTGATGGAGAACAACGGCGCGATAATTTTATCTCTTTTGTGGCGGAGCATCTAAATAATGTCCGGATGCTGATGGTGTCGGAATTACTTGAATATGTCGAAGATAAAGCTAGCTTTGAGGAGATCCTAGGTACATTAGATGTCCCGGCTTTCTCAATGTCCAATCCGGCAGCTACTGGAAAAATCAGCCGCAAAAAGCCGCTTGCCTTAAATGACTATTTATTTTTAAAAAAGCATACGGACAAAGCTATTAAAATGACATTACCTGGTCCATACCTGTTAACTCGTGCAATGTGGGTAGAAGGACTATCCAAGGAAGCTTACCCGACAAAAGAGGATTTAGCAGTAGATATTATTAAAGTTTTGCGTGAAGAACTGGAAGAGTTAATTGCGGCTGGAGTTGATTTTATTCAATTCGATGAGCCAGTGTTAACGGAGCTTGTTTTCACACAAAAAAATGCGAATCGTACATTCATGTGCGGAGCGTTGACTGCGAAGGCTGACGCGGAAGAAGAAATTGCGTTTGCATTAGATTTGATGAACCAGGTAACAAAAGGGATGTTAGGAAGGGGCACACGAATTGGTGTTCATGTCTGCCGCGGAAACTGGAGCACGCAGGAGCAGGTTCTGCTTCGTGGTCCTTATTATCCGTTAATTCCGTATCTCGCTCATGTAAATGTTGACCAGCTTATCCTTGAATATGCTACCCCACGTGCTGGTGAGATTGATGCGATTCGTGATTTTGGAGGTAAAGAGCTAGGATTTGGAATTGTAAATCCACGAACAGAAACCGTGGAAACGGTGGAAGCAATCGTTGAACGTGTTCAAGATGCTAGAGAATATATAGAGGATGAAAAAATCTTCTTAAATCCAGATTGCGGCTTTGGGACGTTTGCGCAGCGGCCAATGAATAGTGACGAGATTGCTTTTGAAAAATTAAAGGTTATGTCTGAAGCAGCGAAGAAGCTGCGGGAAATGGTTTTGGCATAGTTTGTGATAGAATGGAGGAATTTCAATGGGACATTTGATGAACTTTAAAGTAGAAGGTAAAGGAACTGGAATGCGCCTCGATGGGGTTGCCGGCAAGCATACCATCGCTATTGATGAACCAGTATCGTTTGGCGGAAAGGACTCGGCGATTGATCCGCTATCAACGTTTTTATCCTCACTGATTGCTTGTGAAAATGTAATGGCACAACTAATCGCTAAGGAAATGAAGTTTGACCTTCAGGGAATTACATTTGCTGTGGAAGGAAGCTTAGATTTGGCTGGGCTAATGGGCGACTTAACGGTAAAACCTTATTTCCAGCAAGTCAAAGTCAAAGCGGTTGTAGAAACTTCCGAACCGCAAGAAAGAATTGATGAATTGCAAAAAGCAGTTGACCAAAGGTGCCCTGTTTTTAGAACAATGAAGGATGCCGGAATTCCTGTTGAAAATCAATGGGTGAAAGCAACGGTAAGAGCTTAATAAACGGAGGAGTGATGTTTTTGCATCACTCCTTTTCAATTAAATAGATTGAACCATCTTTTCGGAATTAAGGCATACATCCAGAATCCATGGCCATTTCCCATGCCCAGAATTGGTATTAATGTGACCTGCATTAGGTAATATGATAGAAGGGAGACCTAAGCCTAGAAAGGTTTTTGCATCCTCGTTACTGCAAAAAGGATCATTAGATGAATGGACAAACTGTGTCTCCTCAGCCACTACTGATAACTGATTTTTATTCAAAGGAACCGGATAAAAATTTTTCGCTTCTGAGAGAATAATTTTTGGAGAGGGCGGCGCAACAAGAATAGCTTGTTTGGCGAGCCGTTTGTTTTGGCTAGCGGCGTAATGAAGCCATAATAAGCAGCCCAGACTATGCGTAATAACGGTAAGACTATTATTTTCAGGGGTATTTTCAATGGCAGCAGCTAACTCCTCCATCCACACCTCTTTATTGGGTGAATCGACGTTTGTAAAGGTTGGGTAACTTACATGATAATTTCTAAGTGTTAATTCATGGGCTAACCAAGTTTGCCAATGATCAGGTCCGCTACCCCCTAATCCATGAATAAAAAGAAAACTCTGTTGGTTCATAAAATCACCTCTTTTAATTTTATTATTCCGATAGATTAAATGGGTTTTAATGAATTATATCGTCTTTATAAACGAATGGCAATCGGAGAATACTTTTTTAACACCAAATAATTGAAGCTGATATTTGCAATTGTAATGATAAACACGCAATATTAATGGAATAGGTTAGGTAATGTAGAAAGTAGGGGTATTTTTGTCAGATTTTTTATCAATAGGTATTTCGGAAACATTAGTGGATAAATTACGTGACTATGGTATTGCAAAGCCAACGCCAATTCAAGAGCAAGCAATTCCATTTGTGATGGATGGTAACGATATTATTGCTCAGGCGCAAACCGGAACAGGGAAGACATTTGCGTTTATCCTGCCGATTCTTGAAAAAATTAATCGGAATGCAGGACATGTTCAAGCACTCATCGTTACTCCAACAAGAGAACTAGCTTTGCAAATTACAGAAGAAATTGAAAAATTGATCGCTAATATTGAGGGTGTTGATGTCTTGGCTGTCTATGGCGGGCAGGATGTTGTTAAACAGCTAAAAAAATTAAAGAGGAATCCGCAAATTGTCGTTGGGACACCTGGACGGCTGTTAGATCATATAAGGAGAGAGACGGTTCGATTATCAGAAATTTCCTTCCTTGTTTTGGATGAAGCGGATCAAATGCTTCATATTGGCTTTCTTAATGAAGTGGAAGATATTATCAGAGAAACTCCTGAGAATCGGCAGACGATGTTGTTCTCGGCAACGATTCCGCCAGAAATTCGCAAATTAGCAAAAAAGCATATGCGTGAACCGGAATATATTCAAGTGGAAAAGACACAAGGACCGGCTGACAATGTCAAGCAGATAGCCATTCATACAACTGACCGGGCGAAACAAGCAACGCTCATTCAGTTAGTGGAAACGCATCGGCCTTTTTTAGCGGTAATTTTTTGCCGAACGAAACGAAGAGTAAGCAAACTTTATGATGTACTTAAAGCAAACGGCTTTTCTTGTGACGAATTGCACGGTGATTTGTCACAAGCCAAAAGAGAGCGAGTGATGAAAAGCTTCAGGGATGCGGAAATTCAATTATTGATTGCGACGGATGTGGCAGCTAGAGGGCTTGATGTCGAAGGTGTCACCCATGTCTTTAATTACGATATTCCACAGGATGCTGAAAGCTTTGTTCATCGAATTGGCCGAACGGGCAGGGCGGGAATGACCGGATTGGCCATCACTTTTTACTCTTCTGCAGATCGTCCTATGCTCGATACGATTGAAAAAGAATTAAACATAACGATTCAAAAACAAAACATCGGAAATACAGAAGAGGAAAAAGAGAATACGAGAGACGTCAAAAAAGTGCATCCCAATGTTAAAAAGGAAAAACGTGGGATAGGAAAGGACGAATACAAAAAAACAAGGAGATCCCATAATCGAAATGGTACGGATACAAAAGAAGGCCGGCCTGAGCGAAGAGGGAAATTCCAAAGCATGTCTGAGAAACCAGGCAAACCAAAAGGAAATTCGAGCTCAAAAAGACAAAGCACAAATGCTGCCGCAGAAAACGGAATCAAGCAAAGACCCATTAATGGAAAACAAACGAATTCAAATTCCCAATCCTTATCGTCTAGAAGAAGCAGTACTAAAACAGGAACAGGAAGAAATAAGCAAAGGTAAATAGCATATTTAGAACCACCAAAAGTGTGTCTAAATGAAAGAAAGAATGAGGCTGATTCAAAAGATCGTGAAAAACGACTTTTTGAGGTCAGCTTTTCTTTTTCTGCATTCTTTTTGTCATATTCTTTTGCAACAGCTTTTTGGTGCTTTAGTTTGTTTATTCTATACGATTATTTGAGAAATGGCACCATGCAAGGAGTGAAAAAAACCCCAAGTGAATAATCTTCACATGGGGTAGAATTAGTCGAATTAGCACTTACTAAAAACGATCGAGAGGGGTTTGTTTACTGATCGAACCATTCTAGTCCATTAAATCCTCTAGCTATTTACTGGGGGGGCTCATAAAACTCGCTTCTTCAAAATTTATTTTTAGTGCTTTAAATAAGAATGTATATAAATCTGTTTCCTCTTCAATAATTTTAGATGTTGGTTTTCCATGCCCATGGCCGGCATTTTTTTCAACTCTTAATAGAATTGGTTGGTCCCCTTCCTGTGCAGCTTGTAATGTGGCTGCAAACTTCATCGCATGAAGTGGGACGACACGGTCGTCAGTATCCGCTGTGGTGATAAGCGTAGGTGGATACTTTGTCCCTTCTTTTACATTGTGGAGAGGTGAATATTTGTACATGAATTGAAAATGCGAAGGGTTTAATTCAGCATTTCCGAATTCAGTGGTCCAAAAACGACCTACAGTAAAATGATGAAATCTTAGCATATCTGTTACTGGTACAAGACATAAGGCTGCACCAAATAACTCAGGTCGTTGAGTAATACACGCCCCAACAAGAAGACCGCCGTTACTGCCGCCCATAATTGCTAGTCTTTGTGAACTTGTATATTTTTTCTGAATCAACCAATCAGCAGCAGTAATAAAATCATCAAAAGAGTTTTGCTTCTTTTCAAGGATTCCTGCTAAATGCCATTCGTCCCCAAATTCTCCGCCCCCTCGGATATTAGCTACTGCATAAATTCCACCCGATTGTATCCAAAGTCTTTGCGAAGCGGAAAAGGAGGGGGTTAAAGTGACATTATAGCCGCCATATCCATATAAAAGAACTGGATTATCACCGGTCATGGCCAATCCCTTTTTATGGGTCAGAAACATTGGAATCATCGTTCCATCTTTTGAAGGATAAAAAACTTGAGTAGTTTCATAATCGTTGGCTTCAAATTCAAATTCATTTTCCCAGATTCGTATTAATTGATCTTTTTCAAAATCATAACTCACTATCTTTGTAGGATGAAGAAAGGAAGAATATCCAATATACATTACGGAGTCTGACTTCTTTCCAGATATATCATTAATTGTTATAAAGGATGGTAACGATACATTTTTTTGCGGTATACCATTAAGATCATATATTTTCAACTGATTATATGCATTGTGCGTGTAACTTATAACAAAATGTTGATGAATGATTTTTACGATAGAAATAGGATCATTTTGTTCTGGGATAATCTCTTTCCAATTTTCCTTATTTGGTTTGTTAAGGTCAACAGCAATGACTCTCCCTTTTGGAGCATTATTGTTTGTATACAAATAGAAAGTAGATCCTTCGTTTCCTAAAAACGAATAGTACGCTTCACCATCATTTATAAGAGGGATGAAGGCACCGGGATTTTCAATATCTTGATAGTGAATTCTGCTTTTTGGTTCGGTACCATTCAATACTTTCAAAACCAAGTATCTCTGATCATCCGAATATTGCGGAGTATAAGAAAGCTCTTTTCGATCAGATATTTCGTAAATTAAATTATCATCATCTTGTGTGGAATCAATAGAATGCCAAAAAATACGATTATAGTTACTCTCATCTTCAGGAGCAACAGTTATTGGATTTGGATAGCGATCATAATAAAAGCCAGAATTATCATCTTTCCATGCAATACTACAAAATTTACACCACTTCAAAACTTCAGGGTAATCTAGGCCTGTTTTCAGATTCTTAATTTTTACATCCTGCCAATCACTTCCATTATAAGATATTGCATAAGCCATCATTGAGCCATCATTACTAAAGGTTATATTTGTTAACGCAGCTGTACCTTCCTCATTTAAAGTGTTTGGATTAATAACGATATCTAGTTCATTGGGAATTAATGATTTACCACGATAAAAAACAGGTTGTTTTTGCAAACCTGTATTTAGGTGATAATAAAAAAAGTCTCCTTCCTTTTGAGGTAATGAATATTTAGGATAATTACTTAAGCTGATTAATGTTTCTTTAATTTTTTGTCTCTCAGGGAAAGCATTCAAGTATTGTTTTGTTTTTTCGTTTTGTTCATCTGTCCATTGTTTCGATTCAGGTGAATTTGAATCTTCCAGCCAACGATATGGGTCAGGTACTAACACCCCGTGAAAGTTATCAACCGCATCTTCTTTTTTTGTGAGTATTTCCATTTAAGCCCCTCCATAAATATTCCTATTAAAATTTCGGATTAGAATAAAAAAATAGTTTTTTAAGATTTGAAGAATCTAAAAGATAAGTATTTACATTACTACTTCCATTCTTATTGAAAGTAGTATGCAAGTTTCAAGCCAAAAATTAAACGGATTAAAAAACCCCCCTTCTGATGGTGTGGATTCTTTCCCGACCTCATAATTTTTTCTATTGGGAGTTGAGAACTGTAAAAAAATTTTGAATAATGTATAAATTTCTTTACATAAATTATTCGAAAAATGAAAATATTTTAGACAGAAGGAAGACTAAGGCTAATGTTATATCTTGGCATAATTCTTGCATTCAAATAACAAAACACCGATATTATTCGGAGGAATAGGAGGTGCAATGATGCTCAAAAAATATTTCTAAGAAGAATCACATCAGATTTAAAGGGTGCTTACCTTTTATATTAAAAAATGTAACAGGGGGAAATTTAATGAAAAGATTGAGGTTCTTATTATTAGGATTGGCCATGATACTGGTGATAGCTGCATGTTCTCCATCTAGTAATTCGACAACAACTGGAAGTACTGAGAAAAAAGGAAAAAAAACAGTTGTAATAGCTTTAGGGTCAGATCCTGTTACTTTTAATCCCAATGGAGGAGATGGGGGTTCTGGATATATTACAGCTAATGTAATGAGTTCTTTAGTAAGACAAGATGATGGATATAATATTTTGCCTGATTTAGCAAAGAATTGGGATATTTCTAATGATGGTAAAACTTACACTTTTCATCTAAGAGAAGGAGTTAAATGGCATGATGGAAAGCCATTTACAGCTAAGGATGTTAAGTGGACAATAGATACAATAATAGAGAAAAAGGGATTTATTGTTAACCAATTAGGTTTAGTAAAAGATATTACTACACCAGATGAAAATACTGCAGTTCTGGAACTAAAAGAACCCAATGCTGCTATTTTAAGTGTTCTATCAGGAGCCATAATAATGCCTGCTCATTTATACGAAGGAACGGATTGGATAACTAATCCTACCAATCAGAAACCAGTAGGAACAGGGCCATTTAAATTTGTAGAACATAAACGTGGCGTGAGTGTTACTTTAGAAGCAAACAAGGATTACTTTAAAGGTGCTCCGAAAATAGATGAATTGGTTTTTTCTGTGATTCCAGATGAAAACACGGTAGTGCAATCCTTTTTAAATGGTGAAGTAGATGTAATTGACTATAGTTCTGCCTTAACTCCTGCTGCCGTTCCTCAGCTTGAGAAAACAAAAGGGGTAAAAGTTGTAAAAACATTATCTAATTCACGACAATATATGATTGCTAATATGGCGAAAAAACCTTGGGATGATGTTAGAGTCAGAAAGGCCTTAGCGTATGCAATAGATAGAGATGAGTTGGTTAAAAAAGCGCATAAAGGTTATGCATGGAAGGCTGAAGGCTTTTATACTCCTGCAGTTAAATGGGCTTATAATGATAAAGATTTAATGCCGGAAAGAGATGTTGAAAAAGCAAAGAAATTACTCGACGAGGCCGGATTAAAACCTGATAAAAATGGGGTAAGAATAAAAGACCTTGAGCTATTAATATTCCAATTCCCAGTATTCACTGATATTGCTAAAGTCGTCCAATCAAATCTAAAAGAAATTGGAATTGAAACAAAAATAACCACTCTTGAATATTCAGCATGGGATGAAAAAGTGAGAAGTGGAAAATATGATATTACCATTCTAGGCGGAAACCATGGGATAGATCCTGAGGGATTATTTGTAAGGGTAGGCACTAAAGGTTCAATGAACTTGATGCATTATAGTAATCCTGAACTAGATAAACTTTTAGAAGAGGGATTAAATGTTTCAGATCAAGAAAAGCGGGCAGTTATTTACAAGAAAGTTCAAAAAATTATGTCTGAGGAATTGCCAGTATTGCCTCTTACAGAATGGATGTATCTTTTCGCTATGAAGGATTACATCTCCGGTCACCCAATTGACGATGGAATTGGTAAAGTCGGCGGTGCAGAGTATTCCATTCTAGATACTAAAAAATAATGAATGAAACCAATTCATCAAAGGTAATACCTTGTATTGCCTTTGATGAATAGTAAGAGTGGGGGGGGCAGTTCTTGAAAAACTACATATATAAACGAACAATGACAGGCTTATTGGCCGTAATCATTGTGTTGATCCTAAACTTTTTTATTATTCATTTAGCACCTGGAGATCCTATTAGAATTTTAGCGGGCAGGGATAATCCTTCAGAGGAAATGATTATTGAACTTCAAAAGAAATATGGCTTGGATCAACCAATATATATTCAATTAGTATCCTATTTAAAAAGTACAATTAAAGGCGATTTTGGGCAGTCCATTCTTTATAATGAGCCTGTCATGAATTTAATAGGCCACACGATGGGGCCGTCTTTATTGCTTGCTTTAACTGGAGCTGTATTGGCCTTAGTAGTCGGCACAGGCCTTGGTATCTATGCCGCACAGCATCATGGGTCGAGAAGAGATTCCTTTTTTTCAGCAATAGCTTACCTATTTAATTCGATGCCCTCATTTTGGTTAGGATTAATGTTTATTATGCTTTTTGCCTCTTGGCTAAACATACTTCCTACCTCAGGAATGATGGATTTACGGAGCAATTATACAGGCCTTCCCTATTATGCGGATGTCCTGAAACACTTGATTTTGCCAGTAACCACGCTATCACTAATACAAGTACCTACTTATTTCAAGCTAGCCCAAACTACGGTTTTACAAGTGACATCCGAGGACTTTGTGACTACCTTTAGGGCAACAGGTATGAGTAATAAGAAAATATTTAATAAGTATGTACTTAAAAATGTATTGCTACCTACCGTTACTGTTTTTGGGATATCCCTTGCTTATATTGTGACAGGCTCTGCTTTAATTGAAACGGTTTTTGCCTGGCCGGGAACAGGAAGACTAATGTTAGATGCAATTATGCGGAGAGATTATCCATTGTTGATGGGGATTTATCTTATTATGTCTATTTCAATAGCTGTAATGATGGTAGTAACTGATATCGTCTATGCATTTATTGATCCAAGAATTAGATACAAATAGTTACAAATATATATAGGAGAGGAGGAAGAGATGGCTATGGTTTTAGTTAAAAAGAAAATTCTGTTTAGAAATATGTTTGAAACAATCAGATCGAATAGGTTGCTAAAATATGGATGTATCATATTAGCTTTTATTTTGATAGTAGTAGCTTTTGCTCCTTGGCTTGCAACCTATAATCCTTATAAATTGGAAGGGGAATTATTAGCCCCTCCAAGCAAAGAGCATTGGTTAGGAACTGATGGATTAGGAAGAGATGTATATAGCATGCTCCTTTACGGGGCAAGAACTTCCCTTTTGATTGGTATAGTATCAGCCCTAATCTCAGGCATTATTGGTATTTTGATAGGTGGAGTAGCCGGTTATTTTGGAGGGAAAATAGACCGTATTATCTCAGAGATTATCAATATTTTCCTCATGATCCCCACCTTTTTCCTAATATTAATCATTATTGCCCTCTTTGGGAGTAGCTTATTTAACGTCATGTTAATTATTGGTTTAACATCGTGGCCTAGTAATGCAAGATTGATGAGAGTTCAGGCTATGAGTCTTAAAAAGCGGGTTTTTGTACAAAGTGTAGAGGCAATTGGTGAAAATCACCTGGCAATACTCTTTAAGTATATTATCCCAAATGGGATTTTCCCGGTTATTGCTAATACAACCTTAAGCGTAGCAGGTGCGATATTGACTGAAGCTGGCCTAAGTTTTTTAGGGTTAGGAGATCCAAATTTAATTAGTTGGGGCCAGATGATTTTTGAAGGAAAAGCGTATATGATTTCAGCATGGTGGATTTCGACTTTTTCTGGATTTGCGACTGTTATTCTAGTCGTCAGCTTTTATTTAATAGGTGATGGTTTAAATATTGTGCTTAACCCTAAATTTAAGGCGAAACAATAGGAGGGAAACTGGTGGCGGTTTTAGACATCAAAAACTTAAACGTAGCCTACAAAAGTAGAAACGAAAAAGTCTTCGCTGTTGATAATGTTTCGCTTTCTATATCTGAGGGAGATTCTGTAGGGATAGTAGGTGAGAGCGGATCGGGAAAATCTACTCTGGCAATGGCTATATTAAGACTTTTATCCGAAAATGATACTGAAATAACAGGTGAGATTGATTTTAAAGGCAAAGATTTATTAAAAATGGATATAAATGAGTTTAATAAAATAAGATGGAAAGAACTTGCGGTTGTTTTTCAAAAATCTATGAACGCATTAAGTCCTATTCATAAGATTGGAAGTCAGCTAGAAGATATTTATAGGGTTCATGAACCTAAAATCGCAAAACAAAAATTAAAAGAAAAAATACTTTCTTTGTTTAAATTAGTAAACTTATCTGACAGAGTATATAATCTCTATCCGCATGAATTGTCAGGTGGAATGCTGCAAAGGGTATCAATCGCGCTGAGTCTTATTCATAAGCCCCCATTACTAATATTAGATGAAGCAACAACGGCTTTGGATGTTGTAACACAAGGTCAAATTTTAAGTGAAATTCAAAAATTAGAACAAGATATAAAGATGACTAGAATAATGATTACTCACGATATGTCTGTAGTTGCTAATTCTTGTAAAAAGGTTGTTGTAATGTATGCAGGGAAAATTATGGAAGTCGGCAATGTAGAAGATGTTTTGATCAAGCCTACACATCCTTATACCCAAGGTCTAATGAAATCCTTTCCAACCCTAAAAGGTGAAAAAAAGGAGCTTAGTGGAATAAAAGGATTTTTACCCAATATGTCAGAGAAAAACAAAGGGTGCATTTTTGCCCCAAGATGTAGTTTTGTTCAAGAGGTATGTCATAAGGTGGCACCAAAAGAGTTTGAAATAAAGTCTGGTCACCTTTCTGCCTGTCACTTACATGGGAGTGAAATCAATTGACTGTAAACAAAAATATAGTATTAGAAGTTAATAGTATTAGTAAATGGTTTGAGCAAAGAACTTCAATATTAAATTTAGGTGTGAAAAATTGGGTTAAATCAGTCGATAAAGTTAGCTTTAAATTACATGAAGGAGAAGTTCTAGGAGTCATCGGAGAAAGTGGATGCGGTAAATCAACTCTTGGTAAGGTTCTTATTCAGTTAGAAAGCCAAACTGATGGAGAAATATTATTAAAAGGCGAGTCGGTTTCTGGATTGATCAAAAAGGATAAAAAGTTATTTAAAAGAAATTCACAAATGATATTTCAAAACCCATTTGATACCTTCCCTCCTCGGCACACAATTGCAAAAATAATGATGAGACCGCTTGAAATACATAAAATTGGTTCATCAGAAGAGGAACGGTATGATATTTGCAAAACTACATTGGAAAAAGCCGGGTTAAAACCTGGAGAGGACTTTTTAGCAAGATATCCGCACGAACTATCTGGAGGGCAATTACAAAGAATTTCAATTTTAAGATCCATGCTCCTGCAGCCGTCACTGCTTGTAGCAGATGAACCAATATCGATGCTAGATGTTTCAGTTAGAGCAGATATCATAAATATGCTTATCAAGCTAACAAAGGAAAATAATACAGCAGTAGTTTTTATTAGTCATGATATTGCTGCTGCAAGATATATATCTGACCGTATTGCTGTTATGTATTTAGGAAGAATAGTTGAAATGGGTAATACAGATGAGGTAATACAGAATCCTCAACACCCTTATACTCAAGCATTAATTTCAAATTGCGCATCAATAGACATAAGTGAAAATGAGGAACCTATCGTGATTACTGGAGAACCTCCTACTCCAATAAATCCTGGTCCAGGCTGCTATTTTGCAAGTAGGTGTTTTAAGGCCACGAGCAAATGTTTGGAATCATACCCAGAGTATGTGGAAAAAGAAAATGATCATATTTATAGTTGCCATTATTAAAGTAACGATAAAAAAATCAGCGCCCAATGGGCAGCTGATTTTTTAAATTATCCAATTTTTTTTGGACTGTTCATTGGTATTTACGTAGAGACCCTCCCAAAGTTGGTTCATCTTACTTCTGCCGCTATCGATATCAGGATTGAATTGGATAGCAGTATGCTTCCGGACGTTACGGACGTTTTTTACAGCATGTTGCAGCTGATGGTCGATTGTGCCCGCTCCTTTTCCGGCGTGTTTGGCAATGGATAGGCCTGCGGTTGTTCCTTGGGCCATGGCGATTTTTCCACTCTCGATACCGGTAATATTGCCGGCTACAAAAAGCCCATTGAGAGGGGTTTCCATTGTTTCTGAATGGTGTGGGACATGGCCGCCAAGTTCCGGTATGTATTGAAACGGGCATCCAGCAACAGCGGTCAGTTCCGCGAGCGGATACAAGCCCCCCGCGATACAAACAAAGTCTGCTTCGTAAATCGTTTCAGAACCAGCAACAATATGACCATTCGCTTCAATATCGGCTACTCGTACCCCTTCTACTTGTTCTTTACCGATGATTTCTAAGGCAGCTTTGCGAAGTTGGAGCGGTGTACCATTTACCTTCACGCCATTTTTTGGATAAAAGTTTAACCCAATTTTTCTTATCCAGTCCTGTTTCATGAAATGGCTTCCAAAACGTAATAGCGGTGATGGGGCAAGGTGGGCAGCATTTAACAGCGATTTCATGACCTCTTCAGGCGCGCCCGCTTTTTGGCTGATTGCGTTTTTTTCAGGGAGAACGATGCGATCGACGGTTATCCCTGCCAGCTGTAATTCATTTAAAATTGCAAAGGCTAAAATATTCGCCCCAATAATGATCCCTTTTTTACCGACCTGGACGCGGTGAACATTTGTCATCACTTGAGCAGCCCCAATCGACATCACTCCGGGAAGAGTCCAGCCGGGGAGAGGTATCGGATATTCAGCGGCACCCGTTGCCACTAACACAAATGGTGCCGTCAATGTTCCTGAATTTGTGTACACATGCCAGAGGTCATTTTCTTTTTCTAGATTGTAAACAGAAACACCGCATCGGATTTCGACCGATAATTTCCATGCTTCCTGATGAAGACGTTCTGACTCTTTCATTCCATTCCACCATTCACCGGAAGGCTCTTGATGAAGTTGGCCGAGCAATCTGCCGCCTGGCTTGATAAATTCATCAAGGATGGTTACCTTGAGCCCAAAACTGGCACAGGCAATGGCTCCAGCTAATCCTGCAGGTCCGCCGCCGATCACGATAACCTCACTCATTGCTGCTCCACCATCCTTTTGACGATGTTTGGATGCTGCTTGCCGCTTTCAACAACCATGTTTTTCTTTACAACCGTTAGACAGGCTCTTACGTTCGCTTGATCATTGACCGTTACACGGCATTCCATGCAGTGGCCGATGTTGCAATAAATCCCCCGAGGTGTCCCGGATCCTTCATGAACACGCAGTTTTCTGATGCCATTGACTAAAAGAGCGGCTGCAATTGTTTCACTTTCATATGCCTCATATGTATTTCCGTCAAACTGAAGGGTAATGATTTCTCGGTCATCTAGTTTCCCTAAGATTGGATGGTCAATGATTCTGGTCATTGGTTTTCACCCATCGTTCCAAACGTCACCGGCCGGATAGGGGGCTGGTATTTTAACGGAATTTCACCCAGAGCTGTGTTTGGGATAACATTTTCTATGATTCTGTCCAATGAAGGCCTGCATGTACGACCGCCGCAAAAGCCCATACCCGCCCTTGTTCTTAGTTTTAATTCTCGCGCTGTGCATTTATGTTTATCTGCTGTTGATTGAAGTTGTCCGTAAGTAACTTCTTCACAACGGCAAATAACAAAGTCACTGTTCGCCATTCCCTTTCCTCCTCTAATTTTTCTTATAATAAACTACTATGCAAAAATCGTGCCAACTTAGAGGGGGAGAAGGATTAATTTACGCCGAGACGCTTCAAACGGTTGTATAAAGTGGCCCTGGTAATGCCAAGATGTTTAGCGCACTCCAATTTGTTCCCCTTAACAATGCGCAACGCTCTTTCAATTACTTTTTTCTCGTGCTGATCCATTTCTTCCTGCAGCGATAAAATGGTTTCATCTCTTTCTTCGGGAGCATTGGAAGAAATCATCCTGTTTTTTTCAAGGTCGACGTTGCCAGCGGAAAACGGTAAATACTCCTTTTTAATTACTCCATCTGTCGCAAAAACCACGAGCCGTTCAGCAATATTGCGAAGTTCACGAATATTACCTGGCCAATGGTAATGGAGTAGTTCCTGCATAACATCAGGTGAAAATTCATAAATCGGGCGTTGATAGCGCTGCGAAAAATCATTTAAAAAGAAATGGGTCAATTCAATAATATCCTCCTGCCGCTCTCTTAGCGGAGGAATATGGAGACTGACAACGTTTAAGCGATAATATAAATCTTCACGAAATTGACCTTCTTGCATTAATTCATGCAAATCACGGTTTGTAGCCGCAATCACCCGAAAATCAGCCTTGATTTCCTTTTCGCCGCCGACACGGTAGTATTTCCGCTCCTGTAATACTCGCAGCAGCTTTACTTGCATTTCAAGCGGCATTTCGCCTACTTCATCAAGAAACAAAGTGCCTCCTTTTGCCAGTTCAATTTTCCCCTTTTTTCCTTTTATGTCTGCACCGGAGAAGGCGCCACGCTCATATCCAAATAACTCACTTTCAAATAAAGAGGCCGGTATTGCACCGCAATTAATAGAAATAAAGGGAGCATTCGGCTCTTCGCTACCATCATGAATGGCCTTGGCAAACACTTCTTTTCCAACACCACTTTCGCCTAAAATCAGTACCGTTGATTTAACTGAACACACTTTTCTTGCAAGATGAACCGTTCTTTGAATGGAGGTACTTTTTCCTTTGATGGTATTAAACGGATCGGAAGAGTCCTTATATTTTGCTACTTCTTGCTCTAATCGGTGGACTTCGGTGGTCATGTTAAATAATTTTTCGTTGAGTACAACTTGATTGGTAACATCTGTTTCTGAAACCACTGCGCCGATAATGCGGTTGTTAAAGTAAACGGGGTTAGAATTAATTAATACAAACAGATCTGACCGGGGCTGATGGTACTGACCTGTAATCCTTTTTCCTTTATATAGTGTTTGCAAGATTTCTAGCTTATTAGGATCAAAGAAGTCGGAAATGTGTTGGCCGATAATCTCTTGTTTTTTGACGGAGAAAATTTTTTCAGCACCTTCCGTCCATGTAAGTACTCGTGCAGTGTCATCAATGACCGTAATGGAGGAATCAGTCGTTAGAATGACAGTTTCATAAAATGCCTTCAATTGTTTATAAGCGTTTGTTAGGAAATCGACCATTTGTGCAGCGGTAATACAACCGGAAGGTAGGTCGTTTTTATCAAGAATAACAACCGCAGAATGACAACTAAAAGACTGAATCAGGGTATCGAAGGAATCGTCCTCATTGATAACTTTGCAGGGAATTGCTGCTGTCTCTTCTGAAAATCGATAAAAAAATTCTCCATTATTCTGTTCAATGATGTGTCCTTCAATCGATGTTTTCGTCATTAGTTTCACCGGTGGTAATGAAAATCCCATGACAAACCTCCTTTAGTGTAAAAATTTATAAACACTGTAAAAATAATTATACACAAGATTATAAAATATTTAAAATATTTTTACTATTATATCTTCTACACAAGGATTTTTGTTTGGCACACTACTTGCACTATTAGAAAGTAGACTATCGAACGAAGGGAAGAAGGTTATGTGAGGCATTGCGACGTTTTAGTGATTGGCGGGGGGATTATTGGTTGTTCAATTGCCTATTATGCTTCTAAGTATGGAAGAGATGTAACCATCATTGAAAAAGGGGAATTTGTCAGCGGCACGTCTTCCCGTTGTGACGGTAATATTTTGGCGATTGATAAAGATCCCGGCTTTGACAGTCAGATGTCATTATCCAGCCAGCGGTTAGTTGATGAATTGAGCAAAGACTTGGAACACTCTTTTGAGTATCGGGCCCCGGGAAGCATTCTTGTTTGCGAGTCAGATGAAGAGATGGAAGCGGCCAAGCGATGGGTCGACCGTCAGAAAGCTGCTGGCCTTCCATTCAGAATGCTGGACCGCCAAGATATCCGACTGGAATCTCCCTACTTTGCAGATGACTTGTTAGGGGGATTGGAATGTGCGACAGATTCAACAGTCAATCCCTATCTGCTTGCTTTTTCGCTGCTAGAGGAAGCGAAAAGACAAGGAGCAAAGGCATGGAAGCAAACTGAAGTAAAACAAGTGAAAAAAGAAGAAAATGGTCCATTCACTGTGGATACGTCAAATGGAGTTTTTACTGCCGATCATGTAGTCAATGCGGCTGGCGTATGGGCACCAAGAATCGGAGAGATGATTGACCTTCCAATACCAATCAAACCAAGAAAAGGGCATATTATTGTAGCTTCTAGGCAGCAGCATGTCGGATCGCGCAAAGTCATGGAGTTTGGTTACTTGATTTCTAAATTCGGCGGGGAGCGCCGTGTCGACCCATTAACAGAAAAATACGGAGTAGCCCTTGTTTTCGAACCAACGGAAAGCCAAAACTTTTTGATTGGGAGCAGTCGAGAATTTGTCGGCTTCAACACGAAGGTAAACCATGAGGTCATTAAATGCATCGCTAATCGCGCCATCCGTTTTTATCCAAAAATGGCGGATATGATAGTGATCCGTTCGTATGCGGGCTTAAGGCCGTGGACAGAAGACCATTTACCTATCATTTCCCGTGTTGAGAAAATCCCGAATTATTACATTGCGGCCGGTCATGAAGGGGATGGAATTAGCTTAGCCGCGGTCACGGGGAAAATTATCGAAGAACTGATCAATGAAAAAGAAACTTCTATACCGATTGAACCACTTCGTTTTGATCGGTTTAAAGAAAAGGTGATAAAAGAGTGAAGGCACATAAAGTATTTACAACGATTGATACACATACAGGCGGGAACCCGACGAGGACTGTCATTAGCGGCCTCCCGGAATTGGTGGGAGCAACGATGTCTGAAAAAATGCTCTATATGAAAGCGGAGTATGACTGGATTCGCAAACTGTTAATGAACGAACCGCGTGGCCATGATGTAATGTCTGGAGCCCTGCTCACGGCTCCGTGTCATCCGGAAGCGGATATTGGGGTGATTTACATAGAAACTGGAGGCTATTTGCCGATGTGTGGGCATGACACAATTGGTGTATGCACGGCTTTAGTGGAGTCAGGGCTGATTCACATTCAAGAGCCAGTCACTTCATTAAAATTGGATACACCTGCTGGGCTTGTGGAAGTAAATATTGCAGTGGCAGGAGGAAAAGCAAAAGAGGTGTCATTTTGCAATGTGCCTGCCTTCCTATTAAAAAGCGTTTCCGTTGATGTCGAAGGAATTGGACTCGTAGATGCGGACATTGCCTACGGCGGAAATTTTTACGCGATAATCGATGCTAAATCGCTGGGGTTGGAATTAATACCGGAGAATGCCTCCATGATCATCGAGAAAGCGATCACTATCAGAAACACCATTAATGAAAAAACGGATATTGTTCATCCGACCTATCCATTCATTCGTGGGCTAACCCATGTTGAATTTTTTACCGACCCCACACATAAAGATGCGGATGTAAAAAATACAGTCATTGTCCCTCCAGGTGGTATTGACCGTTCGCCGTGTGGAACTGGTACGTCAGCAAAACTTGCCGTGCTTTATGCCAATCAAGAAATTTCCATTGGCGAAGAATTTGTTCATGAAAGCATTGTCGGCTCTTTATTTCGAGGAACCATACTTGAAACAACCAGTGTGGAGAGTGTAGAGGCAGTGGTGACAAAAATTACGGGTTCCGCTTGGCTAATGGGAATGCACCGGTTCTTTTACCATGAGGAAGATCCGCTTAAAGAAGGATTTCTGCTCATTCCCCCGATGGAACATGAAACGGAGGACGTGAATTGAAGATTCATAAAGTTTACTCAACAACGGATGTACATGTAGCCGGTGAGGCGTTTCGCATTATTCATCACGTGCCATTCATCCATTATCGGAGCCTGGAGCAGCTGTATGAAAAGTTTCCACTAATGTATGAAGAGGAGAAAAACCTTGTATTAAACGAGCCGCGTGGATTCGCTGGACTAAATGGCTGCCTTGCCCTTCCGCCGATTAGCCCTTCAGCGGATGTAGCTGTTCTCTTTTTTAACCATGAGGGAACCGTCCCTGTTCATTACGGCGGCATCGTTGCCGTTATTACCGCTTTACTAGAATGCGGTCATTTGCCATCAAACGAATCAGGTGAATACAAAATCGAAACGGTCACCGGTTTGATTTCTGTTACCGCCGTCATGGAAAAGGAAGAAGTGGTTTCTGTGAAACTGGAAAGTGGTCCGTGTCGAGTAATCCAAACTGATGTCCCATTCTCTCATACACAATTCAATACAAAGTTTTCGCTAGTACAAGCAGACCAACTATATGCGGTGTTTGAGAGGCGCGATTTTCCTTTCGAGATTCGTGTTGAGGATCTGTCTGAATTAAAAAGATGGGGACGGACTGTATTTCAGGGACTTGATTCAGACATCCCCGTAAAAGTTGCTATTTTACTGGATGATTCTGCACTTGGAGAGGAGCGAATTAGATCTGTTACCTTCCGTGATGATCAGTTTATCGTGCGTTCGCCCGGCTTTGGACCGACACTAGCTTGTTATACAAGTTTACTCTCAAAAGGAGCATTGCGTATGGAGCAGGGACTTGTGAATGAAAGTATTTTTGACAGCCGGTTGGCGGTGCAAATAGTTGAACAAACAGAGGATGGTTATCAGATTAAGGTGACAAGCCGCGGTTTCATTACGGGATTGCAAACATTCGTATTAGATCCAACAGATCCTTTAGACGCTGGGTTTTTATTAAAGTAATCAGGAATTTTTTCGAAATAAATCGAATCAAAAAAAAACTTCTTAGCGGCAATTCCGGTAAAGAAAAAACTTTGAGGAGGAAATGAAAATGACAACCATTAGAGGGGCGTATCCCGTTTTGATCACACCAATGACTGTGACACAGGAGATTGACTGGGACGGAGTAAAAAATAATGTAAACTACTTCGTAAATCAAGGGGTCGCAGGCATTGTGATCAACGGCAGTACCGGAGAATTCGTTAGTTTATCAAAAGAAGAAAAATTCCAGATGGTGGAATTGGTCATGAAGGAAGTGAATGGCCGTATTCCTGTTATTGTTGGAACGGCTGCGGAAACAACGAAAGAAACAATTGAGTACTCGAAGCAAGCGGAGGCACATGGTGCTGATTGTGCACTGATCATTAACCCTTACTATTGCAAACCGAAGGAAGAAGAAATTTACTTCCATTTTAAAGAAGTGTCTAATGCGGTGAATGTGCCGATTATGCTCTACAACAACCCTTTTACATCTGGTGTGGATATGAACACAGAGCTGATGCTTAAAATTGGAAAAGAGTGTGAAAGTGTCACTCACATTAAAGAATCTAGCGGGGATATCCGTAAAGCTAGAGATTTGGCGAGACATGGGAAAGGGGAGTTTGAAGTTTTCTGTGGTTCAGAAGAATTGGTCATGGAGTCTTATTTGGTTGGGGCTACGGGCTGGATTTCCGTCGCCGGGAACATTGTACCCAAACTCGTGACTGACATGTTTGACCATTTCCAAAAAGGTGAGCTAAATGAAGCATGGGCAATCAATGATCGTATTTTGCCTCTTTGTAACTTCCTTGAAGGTTCAGGGAAATACGTACAAATCGTCAAGCGTGCAATGGAGTTGAACGGCCAAGCAGGAGGACCATCCCGTTACCCTCGATTAGGGTTAACACCTGATGAAGATCAAAAACTTAAAGACATTTTATCGAGCTTAACGGCCGTTTCGCGAGCATAAAAACACAATATTTCCGTGCCGCGGGGACAATCTCCCGGTACATGGAAAAAGTTTGAAGTTCAAGGGGGAATGAACCATGTTAACAGCAGAGGTAGAACTAAAACCAAAGGTGAAGGCGTTTTTAGAAGGTAAAATTGAACTTTTTATCGACGGCAAATTTATACCGGCTGTAAGTGGAAAAACGTTTGAAACCGTTAATCCGGCAACGGAAGAAGTGCTT
Organism: Neobacillus sp.; assembly: GCF_031988165.1. Classification (NCBI taxonomy): domain Bacteria; kingdom Bacillati; phylum Bacillota; class Bacilli; order Caryophanales; family Bacillaceae; genus Neobacillus; species Neobacillus sp. The sequence continues at coordinate 28,593 of NZ_DALZYO010000037.1, read as the reverse complement.
GCCTTAGTAAGTGAAGCGCAGGAAGAAGACGTTCATTTAGCTGTAGATGCCGCTCGCCGGGCATTTGAAAAAGGAAGATGGCCTGAACTTAGCGCGGCCGAAAGAGCACGCTTAATTTACAAACTTGCAGATTTGATTGAGGAAAATAAGGAAGAGCTCGCGCAATTAGAAGCTTTGGATAACGGAAAGCCCTACCAAGTGGCACTAGCAGATGATATTCCGGCAACAGTAGAACAATTCCGCTATTATGCTGGCTGGGCAACGAAAATTTTAGGTCAGACAGTTCCGATTTCAAAAGATTATTTAAACTATACAAGGCATGAACCGGTTGGTGTTGTTGGTCAAATTATCCCTTGGAACTTTCCGTTGACCATGGCTTCGTGGAAAATGGGTGCGGCCCTTGCGACAGGCTGTACAATTGTCCTAAAACCTGCCGAGCAAACCCCATTAACTCTATTATATACGGCCCAGCTTTTTCTGGAGGCCGGCTTCCCTGATGGTGTTGTCAACTTCGTCCCTGGATTCGGTCAAACAGCAGGGGCAGCGATTGTTAACCATCACGATGTTGATAAAGTGGCCTTTAGGGGTTCTACGGTTACGGGTAAGTATATTATGCGCCAAGCAGCCGAAACGATTAAAAATATCACGTTAGAACTAGGCGGGAAGTCACCGAACATTATTTTAGAGGATGCAGATGTTGAAGAAGCCATTATTGGGGCCTTTAACGGAATTATGTATAACCATGGACAAAATTGCAGTGCAGGCTCCCGTGTGTTCGTCCATAGAAAACACTATGAACATGTCATTGAGGAACTAGCAAAGCTAGCAAATAAGGTAAAACTGGGTCCAGGAATGGATAAAGAATCCGATATGGGACCGCTTGTTTCGAAAAGACAACTAGAACGTGTCCTTAATTACATCGAAAAAGGAAAAGCAGAAGGAGCAAGGCTGGCTGCTGGGGGCGAAAAAGCATTAGATAAAGGATATTACGTACAGCCTACGGTATTTGCGGATGTCACGGATGAAATGGTGATTGCCAAAGAAGAAATATTTGGTCCAGTTGTGGTCGTCTTGCCGTTTGATACGGTTGAAGAAGTGATTGAGAGAGCAAATAACTCTGCATTTGGACTTGCTGCAGGTGTATGGACAAAAGATATTAAAACAGCTCTCAAAGTATCAAACAAGTTAAAAGCAGGTACAGTCTGGATCAATGATTACAACCTAGAAGATCCTGCCGCAGCCTTCGGTGGTTATAAACAATCTGGCATCGGACGTGAAATGGGCTCCTATGCACTTGACAATTATACAGAAGTGAAGAGTGTTTGGGTAAACCTGAAATAAAATTAAGGCGCTTTAGAACATTTAGTGAATCTTTTCAAAGGTCTAAAACCAAACGGACAGCTTCATAATCATGGAGCTGCCCCTTTTTTCAGTAATGGGGGTGCAGAAATTGGGAAAGTATATTTTCAGTAGACTCGGGTATATGCTGGTCACTTTTTTTGTAATTGCAACTTTTACTTTTTTTCTCATGCAAACATTGCCTGGGTCACCATTTAATGATGAAAGATTATCAGAATCACAGAAAGAAAGATTGAATGAAAGATATGGGTTGGATGAACCTGTCCCTCTTCAATACATTACCTACATGAAAAATATCTTCAAAGGTGATTTTGGTGTTTCGTTTCAATATGATGGACGGTCAGTGTCAAATATTATCGGCGAACGGATTGGGGCATCTGCGGTGTTAGGGACACAATCATTAATAGTTGGGACCATTTTGGGGATTATTCTAGGTATTATTGCTGCACTTAGGCATAATACCTCGATTGATTATGGGGCAATGGTGATTTCGGTTATCGGAATATCGGTACCGAATTTTGTGTTTGCAGGATTACTGCAATATTGGGTAGGTGTTCGTTTGCAATGGCTGCCTGTTGCCTTTTGGGAAGGCTTTGAATACTCAATTTTACCAACGATTTCGTTATCTGTTTTTGTGATTGCAACAATAGCTAGATTTATGCGCACCGAAATGCTTGAAGTATTAGGACAAGATTATATTGTTACGGCACGGGCAAAAGGGTTGAACGGCTTTTCCATAATCATAAGACATAGTTTGCGTAATGCAGCAATCCCGATTGTTACGATATTGGGACCAATGACGGTATCGTTGCTAACTGGAACATTGGTGATTGAGAAAATTTTTAGTGTTCCGGGACTTGGTGAGCAATTCGTTAAATCCATTATGACTAATGACTTTCCTGTGATTATGGGGGTAACCTTGTTTTATAGCATCCTATTTATTGGAATTGTTTTGATTGTTGACATCCTGTACGGAATTATCGACCCAAGGATTAGATTATCAGGAGGGGTCAAATAATGATTATTAAAAATAAAGAGCTTACAGATGAAATGTTTCTACCAGCAAAAAACAGGAGTTCTACCGAGCATATTTCACGTCCTGCGAACACATACTGGAAGGATGTTTGGAGGCGCTTTCGTAAAAATAAAGCCGCATTTACAGGGTTAATTCTCATTACTCTCATATTACTTTTAGCCATATTTGGACCTTATGCAAATCATTACGGCTACGACGAGCAAAATTTATCACGGGCCAATTTACCAGCCAAAATACCAATCTTAGAAAGTTTTCCATGGATAGGTTTTAACGGTGTAGATATTCATGGAGTGGACAAATATAAGGAAAGTAAAGTTTCAGGTTATTACTGGTTTGGTACGGACAATTTAGGAAGAGATTTATGGACACGAATTTGGAAAGGAACGCGCATTTCTTTATATATCGCTTTTTTAGCAGCGATCATTGATTTAATTATCGGTGTTGCCTATGGCGGCATTTCAGCTTACTATGGCGGCCGTATTGATAATATGATGCAAAGGATTATTGAAGTTTTAGTAGGAATTCCACACCTTATAGTTGTTATTCTCCTAATCTTGGTGTTGCAGCCAGGGATCATATCTATTACGTTAGCGATGGTAATAACTGGATGGGTCGGAATGGCACGAATTGTCCGTGGGCAAGTGCTGAAGCTAAAGGAACATGAATATATTCTAGCTTCAAAAACGCTAGGGGCAAAGAATGCGAGGATGATTTGGAAACATTTAATCCCAAATTCAATGGGACCAATTATCATTACAACCATGTTCACTATTCCAACGGCCATTTTTACTGAGGCATTTTTGAGCTTTATCGGTCTTGGGCTTCAGCCGCCCATCGCTTCCTTAGGAACATTAATAAATGATGGATATAAATTATTACGGCTTTATCCGCATATGCTCGCTTTTTCCGCAATCATTATTAGCTTGATTATGATCAGCTTTAACTTGGTAGGCGATGGTCTTAGAGATGCCTTAGACCCCAAAATGCGCAAATAGGAGGCAAGGTTGTGGAAAAAATTTTGGATGTGAAAAATTTACAAGTGTCCTTTGACACATATGCCGGGGAAGTCAAAGCAGTTAGGGGAGTTTCTTTCCATCTTAATAAAGGAGAAACTCTTGCCATTGTTGGAGAATCGGGATCAGGAAAATCGGTTACCTCTAAAAGTTTAATGAAATTAATACCTAATCCTCCAGGACGAATTACAAGTGGTGAAATTCTATTTGACGGGAAAAACCTCGTCACATTAACAGAGAAACAAATGCAAAATATCCGAGGTTCTGACATTTCGATGATTTTTCAAGACCCTATGACTTCCCTAAATCCAACTATGCCTATTGGGAAGCAAATCATGGAAAGTATTATAAAGCATCAAAAACTGCCAAAGAAAAAAGCAAAAGAAAAAACCATTGAGCTACTTGAAATGGTCGGAATCCCCAATGCAGTATTGAGACTTTCTAACTATCCACACCAGTTTTCAGGTGGAATGAGGCAGCGTGTCGTCATTGCAATGGCCATTTCTTGTAATCCCCAAATACTAATCGCAGATGAACCAACAACCGCACTCGACGTGACGATTCAATCTCAGATTTTAGAGCTATTAAAGAATCTTCAGAAAAAAATGGAGACCTCGATCATTTTTATTACTCATGATTTAGGAGTGGTTGCGAATATTGCGGATCGTGTAGCGGTTATGTATGCCGGGAAAATTATTGAAATCGGCACAGTGAATGAAATATTTTATAACCCGCAACATCCATATACTTGGGGCCTTCTTGGCGCGATGCCAAATGTAATTTATCGTGGTGAAGAACTTATTACTATACCAGGAACCCCTCCAGACCTTTTGAATCCGCCAAAGGGTGATGCCTTTGCGGCGCGAAACAAATATGCGATGGAAATAGATTTTCGTTTAGAACCACCGATGTTTAAAGTATCGGACACCCATTATGCTGCAACATGGCTATTGCATGAAAAGGCTCCTAAAGTCATCCTTCCGGAAAGTTTAAAAAAACAAGGTCAGTCTTTGCCTAATGAGAAATCTAGAGAAAGATTATTGAAAAAAACGGATAAAAAAGAAAAGCTCCTCGAAATAAAAAATTTGAAGCAATATTTTCCGATTAGTAAAAAACAATCCGTAAAGGCAGTGGATGGGCTAAGCTTTGATATTTATAAAGGAGAAACCTTTGGCCTTGTCGGAGAATCTGGATGTGGAAAATCGACAACAGGAAGGACCATTAGCCGTATATATAATGCTACAGACGGAGAAATTCTCTACAATAATGAAAGTATTTTTGGAAGAAAATCAGGCAGTGAATTACAAAAACTTAATCAGAAAATCCAAATGATTTTTCAAGACCCGTACTCATCGTTAAATCCCCGTTTGACCGTGGCAGATATTATTGCGGAGGGGATGGATATTCACGAGCTTTATACGAATAAAAAGGAAAGAATGGAAAGAGTATATGAATTGCTTGAAACAGTTGGCTTAAACCGGGAACACGCTAATCGGTATCCTCATGAATTTAGTGGGGGACAGCGTCAGCGTATAGGTATTGCAAGAGCGTTAGCGGTCAATCCGGAATTTATTATTGCAGATGAACCAATCTCTGCTCTTGATGTCTCCATTCAGGCGCAAGTCGTCAATTTACTAAAAAGGCTGCAGAAGGAGAAAGGACTGACATATCTATTTATCGCACATGACCTTTCAATGGTGAAATATATTAGTGATCGGATTGGTGTTATGTATAAAGGAAGAATTGTTGAACTGGCTGAAAGTGATGAGCTTTATCAAAATCCGTTGCATCCTTACACAAAATCGCTCTTATCTGCCATACCAATTCCAGATCCAAATACAGAACGTACCCGCAGGCGAATTATGTTTGATGACAAGCTTTCGCGTAATGGGGAAGAAGAACCTGTACTACGGGAAGTTAAAAAAGGCCACTGGGTGGCATGCACTGAACAGGAATATCGTAAATTCAAAAACAAAGATTCGGAAGTCATATAGATTTACAGTAGATAAAGGAGGAGAGGCTTATTATTAGCAATACGAGTAAATTGATTCTTTCTTCCATGGCTTTGTCGGCAATAGCTTCTTTGATGTTAGATCAAGGGTCATGGACAAAATTTATCTACTATTTGTTTTTCATCTCGCTTCTTTTTCTTATGTTGGGTGGCAGCTTAATCGTTTTAAAAGGGGGAATGTTTAACGGGATCATCTATAGTTTTACTATCTTTTATAGGAAAATCTCAAAAGTGGAAGAGTATGTTTCCCAGCAAACTGGCAACTTGCAAGGACCTCCGGTTAAAAAAACTAGCCATTTTTCTATCACTTACTCTCTGCTAATTTCCGGAGGGATTATGTTTCTTTTTACCCTTATTGCTTCAATCTAATAAACAGCGCCTGGGGTTTTTTATACCCCTGGCGCTTTATTATAATACCAGAATATATATCATTGGACTTTGAGAATTGGACGCCCAGCAGCTAGTGTACTTCGCGCTTCTCCCTACGATAAGTCAACATCGGATCGTTTCGCTCTCCGTGTTTCCTTTATCTCAGTCGAAGCGCTCCAGTCCATACGCTGCTAAACGGGCGCTTGCGCTTTTCCTATTTACCTTCAATATAGGTCCATTTATAGCTGTAGGTTGAATTAGGGTGTGAAAGAATTCCTTTTACATATGGCTTGACAAGGTAGGCGTCACTTGCTTGATACATAGGTGAAATTGCCGTATCTTTTTCGATTAGAATTCGCTCTGCTTCTTGTAAATCGGCAAAACGTCTGGCTATATCAGAAAAATCAACTTGCGCTTTTTTTACTAGCTGATCAAATTCAGCATTTTTATAGCTTTGCCAGTTGTATGGTCCGTCGGAAAGGTGAATAGACATAAAATCACTTGGGTCGGCAATATCACTTCGCCATCCGGAATGGCTCATATCATACTCTTGCTTTCCTTCTAATGCGAGCTTTTGTTTGTTCGGCTGCTGATTAATTTTAATCGTTAGACCAGGTAAGTTTTTCTCGAGCTGGTTTTTAATATATTCTGCAACGGACTTTCGCTGCCCGTCATCATAGCTTAAGAATTCAAGTTCAATCTTGTCAGTCCTCAATTCCTGTAGTCCTTTTTTCCAATATTCTTTAGCTTTTTCAATACCTTCAGCATTAAAGTTGCCGTATTTGCTTCTGAAATCTTTTCCGTCCGAAGACGTTACCATTTTCTCAGGAATTAAAAAGTAGGCGGGAAGTGATCCATTTTTAAGAATTTTCTCAGCGGCTTCCTTCTTGTCCCATCCCATATCAATTGCTTTTCGGATATTGGGATTGCTTAAATACTTATTCTTTAGGTTAAAGCGGATAAAATAGATTTCTCTTTTCATCGTTGTATGGAAGTCTGGATGATTATGATATAAATCAACAAATTCAGATGACAAATTTGTGACATCTACAGCATTGGAATCATAAAGGTTTACACCTGAAGAAACATCCTTTACCACTTTATAGTTAATTTTTTCAAGCTTTACATTTTGAGCATCCCAATAGGTTGAATTTTTCTTAAGTACCCAGCCTTCTTCGTGTTTCCATGAATCAAGTACAAATGGTCCATTATAAATTAAGTTTTCTGGCTCTAAAGCATATTTGTCGCTCTGCGATTTAATATACTCTTCATTTTGAGGGTAGAAAACAACATTTGTTAATGTTTCAAGGAAATATGGAATGGCATTATTTAGCTTTACTTCTAGCGTGTAGTCATCAAGGGCTTTTACACCTAGGGCATCGACCTTTCCATAAAGTTTATTGTCTTTGTCCTGGATTTCAGTTGCATTTACTATATTATCTAATTCATATGCGTGCGGTGAAAGAGTATCTGGGTGAAGTACTCTTTGCCATGCAAAGACAAAGTCATGCGCAGTTACAGGTGTTCCATTACTCCATTTTGCATCTTTTCGCAAATGGAAGGAATAAGTTTTGCCATCCTTACTTACTTCATGGTCTATTGCCATTCCAGGGGTAAGCTTCTGATCAGGATTAGCTCGGTATAGACCTTCCATAATATTCATCATCATGGTTGCCGATAACCCATCAATGATTCCATTTGTTTTTAATGTTGGAATTTCATTAGAGGCATATAAATTTAGAGTTTGGGATTCAGGATTTGACGTTTGACCTTTTTCTTTTCCATTTGATGCTGCCGGCTGAGACGTATCCTTGGTTTTTCCATAACAGCCTGCCAGTCCAAAAGCAATGATAAGAGAAAACAGTATCGCTAAAGCAACTTTCTTTTTCATCAATTGCATTCCTCCTTTTTTGAAATATTCAGATATTTACTTTGCAAGAAGTATGCCAAGCTTTGTTATATAAGGAATCCAAAGAACTTTTTTAAATTTGACTTGTAAATTAAATATTTGAAAGTAATTAGGAAGCAGTAGTAAATTGGTGTACAAATATTTTGACAATAGTTGTCTAAATATTTTGAAAGTGTATAACAAAATGAGACGATCCTAAATCCTAATTCCTTCTATTTAATTTGAACCGTGAGATATTTTTCATGGCACAAAAATTGCATAATATAGCCTGAAATAAAAATGTGAGGTGGATACCAATGGAGCGAATTAGAAAGCTGAGAGAAAGGTTTCATGATTTAGGTGTGGACGGGATGATGATTATCAATCCATGGAACAGATTATACATGTCCGGCTTTACAGGAAGCAATGGTGTTATTCTCATCTCGGAAACTGAAGCAAAACTTATTACCGATTATCGCTATATTGAGCAGGCCCAAAACCAAACTGAGGATTATGATATTGTTTTACACGCTGGACATACAGGTCATAAAGGGAAAATCTTCGAAGAAGTCGCTGTACAAGTAAAAGAAATGAAGATTAGCAAGCTTGGTTTTGAACAAGAACATTTATCGTTTGGATTATTTAGCAGAAATAAAGACCGTCTTTCGAAAGAATTAATTCCTACAAGCGGTGTTGTTGAAAAACTCCGAATGATTAAATCAAAAGATGAAATTGAGAAATTAAGGGCCGCAGCAGATGTTACTGATAAAGCGTTCCTCCATGTCTTAAACTTTGTCCGATCCGGTATATCTGAATTGGATGTAGCGGAAGAACTTGAATTGTTTATTAGGAGGCACGGTTGTACAACCACGGGTTTTTCTCCGATTGTAGTCTCAGGATTTCGTGCCTCATTGCCGCATGGCCGTGCAAGTGAAAAAGTAATTGAAAAAGGGGAAATGATAACAATTGATTTCGGTGCCAATTATCAAGGCTATTGGGCAGATATTTCAAGAGTCATTGCGGTTGGAGAACCTGCACCTGAATTAAGGAAACTCCATGATATTGTTCTTACCTCTTTCGAAACTTGTGTTGCTGGCTTAAGACCAGGGCTAACCGATCAAGAGGTCGATGCTCTAATGAGGAAAAATATTATAAAGCACGGTTTTAACGATCGTTCTGGTACCGGAACGGGACATGGAATAGGACTGGAAGTACATGAAGACCCATTTTTCTCTGTTGTAAAAGACAAAGTATTAGAAGAAAACATGGTGATAACAGTCGAACCTGGCATCTATTTAAATGGCCTTGGCGGAGCCAGGGTTGAGGACGTTATCCTCATCACAGAAAATGGACGTGAAGTTTTGACACCCTCGACTAAGGAATTAGTAATTTTATAGTGGTAACTTGTAATAACCTTAAATCTCATTCGGAGGTTTTTAATAAGAATAACTTCGCTATGTCTAAAGTCCACGAGACTTACATAAAAAATAAGACAGAGTATTCTTAGAAATATAAAGAAAGTAGAGAAAAATTTGGAGGGAGAAAGAATATGAACTTTACTAAAATGTACACTACAGTTGATATGCATGTATACGGTGAGCCATTACGTATTATTACCGGAGGTTTGCCAGAAATAAAAGGCAGCACTCAATTGGAAAGACGAGCATACTGCATGGAGCATTTGGATCATCTACGAGAGATTCTTATGTATGAACCACGGGGGCACCATGGCATGTACGGTTGTATCATAACACCTCCTGCAAGTCCGCATGCCGATTTCGGAGTCTTGTTTATGCATAATGAAGGATGGAGCACCATGTGCGGCCATGGAATCGTTGCTGTTGTAACATATGGAATTGAAACGGGTATGTTCGATATGACAAATGGCAAACAAAAGTTTGTCATTGATAGCCCTGCGGGAGAGGTCATTGCCTATGCCAAATACAATGGAAACCAAGTGGAATCCGTTTCATTTGAAAATGTTCCTTCCTTTGTTTTTAAAAAGGATATTCCGGTGAAAATTGACGGACATGAATTTCAGGTAGATATTGCTTTTGGCGGAGCTTTTTATGCAGTAGTGAACAGTAAGGAAGTTGGTTTAAAAGTGAATTTCAATGATTTACCTGCTATTCAAACATGGGGTGGGAAAATCAAACAATATATTGAAAGCAATATGGAAGTGAAGCACCCGCTTGAACATGATTTAAAAGGAATATATGGTGTTATATTTTCCGATGAGCCAAAGGGAGAAGGCGCTGACTTACGGAATGTGACCATCTTCGCAGATGAGCAAGTCGATCGATCCCCATGTGGAACAGGAACGTCAGCCAGACTAGCTACATTAGTAGAACAAGGAGTTTTAAAAGAAGGTAAGTGTTTTGTCCATGAGTGTATTACCGAGGGGCAATTCATTGGTGAAGTGCTGTCGAGGACAAAGGTAGACAAGTTTGAAGCCATTGTTCCAAAGGTTACGGGCCAGGCGTTTATCACAGGATTCCACCAATTTGTTTTCGATCCAAGAGACCCATTGAAACAAGGGTTCTTATTGGCTTGAGTTTTTGTAAAGTGAATGGCCCAGTTCCAGAAAAACAGAGAGGGATGGGGAAATATGCTGGTTATTAATGCGGAAGAACAGAAGAGTTTAATAGATATGAATGATGTGGTTGATCATGCGGCTAGTGCTCTAAAGGAGTTTTCGGCGTCAAGAACGGTGACCCCAATCCGAGCGGCATTGCCATTCTTTGATGCTCAAAATATAGCGTTAGTGATGCCTTCAGTAGCTGAAGGGCTTGGAACAGTTGGGCTAAAAGTCGTAACAGTAGCTCCAAATAATACAAAAATAGGAAAGAAAACAATAAATGGACTTGTCGTGCTATCAGACTTTGAAACAGGAGAGCCGCTTGCACTTTTGGAAGGGTCATATCTAACGATGGTCAGAACTGGCGCTTTGACTGGTGTAGCGACAAAATATTTAGCAAGGCAAGATTCAAAAACATTATCTGTTATTGGCACAGGGGGACAAAGTGAAGGGTTGGTAGAATCTGTACTCGCTGTTCGGGATATTGAAAGAATTATCGTTTCTAACCGAACTGTACAAAAAGCTGTCGAGTTTGCTGAATACATTACCAAGAAGTTCAATAAGAATGTTCAAGTATATTCAGACCCAAATGAAGCAGTTTGTGAAGCGGATATTATTGTCACTGCAACAAACTCTTCTTCTCCTGTTTTTTCAGAATCATTACAAGCGGGCGTTCACGTGAATGCAATAGGTTCGTTCAAACCAACAATGCAAGAACTTCCGTCCCATGCCATTTCCACAGCTGATAAAGTAGTGGTGGAATCAAAAGAAGCAGCATTAGAGGAGACAGGTGACTTGCAAATCCCGATTAAAGAAGGGGTTTATAAGGAAAGTGATATTTATGCGGAGCTTGGTCAAATCGTTAGTGGAGAATTAAGCGGAAGAGAAAGCAAACAAGAAATAACGATTTTTAAATCAGTAGGTCTAGCTGTTGTTGATATTGTAGTAGCTAAATATGTTTACGAAAAAGCAATTCAAAATGGGGTTGGGACTAGAATTCGCTTGTAGGTTGCAAATATCCGTATCAATAGAGGAGTGTTTATATGAGCAAGCAGTTTCAAATACGATTGAATGCATTAGTTCAGCATTTGAAAGAACGGCAAGTGGACATAGCAATTGTAAATTCGCCTAAAAATGTATTTTACTATACAGGTTTTAACTCTGAACCATTTGAGCGTTTTATGGCTTTAGTCATTGATTTACGCAATGAAACCAATTATTTATTTGTCCCTGCACTTGATCAAGAGGATGCAGAGAAAAGCTCGTATGTAAAACGGATTGTTCCAATCTCAGATGAATTAAATCCTTATAAAGTGTTAAAAGAAACGATTGGAGAAGGCGTTAAATCGATTGGATTAGAAACAAAAAATGTTAGTTTATTTCAACAAGAACAGCTCAATCACTTCTTTTCACGTTTTAGCTATCAAAATGTTGGAGAATTTATTTCCGGCCAGCGAATGAGGAAGACTGCTGATGAGTGCAGCAAGGTCCAATATGCGGTTCAAGTAATTGAAAAAGTACTAAGCGAAGGAATCAAAAGTGTTAAAGAGGGCATGACTGAGCTGGAATTAACAGCAGAATTTGAATATTTAATGAGAAAGTTCGGTGCAGAGGGACCCTCGTTTTCAACGACGGTTTTATCCGGGGAAAAATCATCGATGCCGCATGGCAGCCCTGATGGAAAGAAAATGAAAAAAGGTGATTTCTTATTAATTGACATGGGCGTGATCGTGGATGGATACTGCTCCGACATCACACGCACATTCGTAATAGGAGAGGAAACAGCAGAACAGAGGCGGATTTATGAAATCGTCCGGGAAGCAACACGTAAAGGAGTTCTAGCAGCAAAAGCAGGTGTCATGATTGGGAAGGTTGATACCGCCGCCCGTAATGTAATCAAAGCAAATGGTTATGGCCAGTACTTTAATAACCGTGTTGGCCATGGTTTAGGAATGGAAGTGCATGAAGAACCGTCAATCCATGAAAAAAATGAATTGACGTTAGAACCAGGATTTTTGTTTACCATTGAACCAGGTATTTATATTCCTGGATTCGGCGGTGTACGCATCGAAGAAAATGTATATATCGGAGAAGATGGAGAAGCAAAAGTGCTAACAACCTTTCCAACAGAGTTAATTAGGCTGGGATAATAATGACGGTGAGCCGGATTTAATTGTAATTTAGGGAAATGAAAAAAATAACAAAAGAAGGCCCGTCATTTTTATTATGACGGGCCTTCTTTTTCTATCATCATTTCGTATGGAGACTAGGGGGATCGAACCCCTGACCTCTTGCATGCCATGGAAAAGGTATGCCTAAGTTTTATGTTGTCATGATGTGTTGAATCGTTGGTAATTAAGGATTTTTGACAACTTGTTATTGTTGATTATTGTTATTAATTTGTGGCTGTTGACGAAATTCGTCAACAGTTCGTCAACAAAAATCATTGTGAATTATATTCTCTAGCTATCCTTTTTGAAGGAGGGATTTTTGGACTTTAGGCTGTTTATCATCGTCTCTGCAATTACCCTATGTAAACTTCTCAATTCCTCTTCTGTCGGTTTCCTTTTGGGCACTATTAATCGAATTTCGCCATGTTTTCCAGGTATATTTATAGTGAAGTAATCGGACATTTTTACACACCCCAAAAATCCTCATAATCAACAATATATCCAGCTTCTTTCAAAACCTTTATGATCTTCATAGCATTTTTCATGGATGGCTCATGCTCTGCTGGATGACACAACCTACTGATCGTGCTTTTACTGACTCCGCTTTTTTCTGCTAGCACTTGCTGAGATATTGAATTTTTATCAATAAAGCTGCCGAATCTTGACCTTTGTTTTCCTAATCCTTGATCAAGCATATTATCCCCTCCCTAATACCTTACTTTTCGATAACCATGTCCGAAAATCCTACAAATAAAATTTTTTTCACTTGTAGGAAACATGGACAACCAGTCCGTCATAGGCTTTATCAAGGCAGCTATCAAAGCTGCTATCAAAAATCTACTTTAGTTTTTATCAAGTTACCTACCAATGTATCACTATCAATGTAATGACGCCCTAAGTTCAACATAGACCGTGATTTTAAAATCTGTTTAGAGGGAGGCGGAGCCGGAAGGCCTGGAGAGGGGGTCCGGGGGAGATAAACAATTTAGTTATCAGAATATTACGAGGAGTGTTCAACATGAAAAAACTATTTGCTCATACAGAAACGATTGATTTTAAAACCTTTTGTGAAGGAGGTTCACCAGAATACGTAGCAGCTAAACAAAAGCTTAAAAAAGCCTATCAACAACAACAACAACATAACAGCCTAAAATCGCAATCGCTTGCGAATTCAAGAAACCATACCGCTCAATCCAAATTTGGATTGGGGTCTGAACGTCAATCAAAAAGCCAAACGTTTGGCGATCTAAAAAACAATAATTATCGTCGCAACTTAACCGCCTATTCCCTCTTCATAAACCCTCTCGCACTCTTCGACGTTCATTTCATGCTTGCAGCTGGTGCCGTTCTACTTGTCGCTTTAATCGAAAAGAAGTTAGCAGAAAACGGAATTATAAATATTGCTGCTGTCCTTTCTGGAGCCTTACAAATTGGATTTCCGCTTGTTGCGTTAGGATCCATTATTATTCTAATTTCAAAGTTAGGTGTGTTCTTATAACTCCCTAGATTGAAACTAGGGGGCTGAATTAAATTCAGACCCTATCAAAAAGGAGTGTTTTTATAACGAATCGTGAATTTCACGATTCGTAAATTATCCGATTCGCGAGGTGATTCCATGATTAAAGAATGGCTTGCTAAACAGAAAATGAAAGCCTCTGTCCTCCAGGTATTCCGAAATGCTGACATTGGGATTAGTTACTCATATGGAAATAACGCTGGAAAGGTATACCCTAAGATTCGACAAGTAAAATTCGATTATGAGCATAAAACCGCTATTTGCTACTTCTCACTTCCTACTGGACTGGATCCAAAAGAGATTAAGAAAAAGGAATATTGTTTTCATCAAGTATTCGGTAAAAATATTGAGATAAAAGGTGAGGTAAAGGAATTTTACCTCACCGTATACGCTCATAGGCTTCCATCTGAGCTTACTTATAACTTTGAGCTATATTCCCCTTCCTTTGAAGGAATGGCACTCCCTATCGTTGCAGGAGTAGACCTAAACGGCAAACTAATAGTATTTGACCTGGTAAAGAATCCTCATTTACTAATTGCTGGTGAAACTGGTTCGGGAAAGTCCACACAACTTAGAAGCATTATAACCACTCTTATTCAAGCTGTACCACCCGAACGACTAGAATTGTATCTATGTGACTTGAAACGCTCTGAATTCCACGTTTTTAGACAGGTTAAGCACGTTCAAGGGGTATATGTCTCCCCAAGTGAAATGATGCCTGTATTCCAGTCGCTACAAAGGGAAATGAAGCGTAGAGGCGATATACTAGACGAGAATGAAGTTTCCCATGTTGACGATCTAAAAGAAAAGCTGCCCTATAAAATTGTTTGCATTGATGAGGTTGCATTATTACAAAGTGAAAAGAAAATCATGGACCTGGTGGAAGAGATAAGCGCGATAGGAAGAGCCTTAGGAGTTTTTATTATTCTATCCATGCAGCGGCCAGATAGGAAAGTGCTGGACGGAAAGTTAAAAAACAATTTAACTGTCCGCATGGGCTTTATGTGCGCCGATTTAATTAACTCTCGTATCATTGGCACCCCAGGTAGTGAAAAGATAAAAAAGGAAGGTAGAATGTTACTTAAAACAAAGGATTACGATTTAAAGGAAATTCAAGCCCCTTTTCTAAGCATTGACAAAGCCAAAAAGCTTTTGGAGGGGTACAGGTGCCCAAAAGAATATAAACATTCAAAATCGCCTGTAGATGTATTGAATCTAAAAGAAAACAAAGAGACTGGTATTTTCGAGGTGTTAGACTAATGAAAAAGAGAGATTTAGCCATTTTAAACGACCTTATTCGGTTTAGATGCCTGACAAGGGATGATATATCGAATTACATTTCAACGGCCTAAAACAGCCTGTAACGTCCTGTAATACTGTATTAAAACGATTAAGAAGAGACGGACATATTGAAGTGAGTACCAAGCAGCAACCCTATGTTTATTTTGCTTCACCATCACCAATCAAGAAGGATTCTACAAAGATTCCGCACTTTCTAAAGATAGTGGAGTTTTATAAAGGACTCCTAAAATTTGAGGAGCCACGGTCTTTTATTGTTGAACCTAAATACGGCAAAGGCTACATGGAACCAGATGCCTTCATGATCTGGAAGCGCGCGCCGTTTTTTGTGGAAATTCAGCGTTCTATCTATTCGGATAAGGTGATGAAAGAGAAGGTAAGCCGCTATGAAAGTTATTTTATGAATAATGAATGGAAGAAAGAATCTTGGCAACCGGAAAACAAAAAAGTGTTCCCCACAGTCCTTATGCTGACGGATACGAGATACAACTTAGAAAGCCCTTATGTTCGTTTTATCCAGGTGCAAAATATTCAGCAACTGGTGAACATGTATGAGCCTAAAAAGGAGATTGTAAATAATGGTCCTTTAAAACTGAAAGCATAAAAAAGGGAGTCGGTATTACCGACCCCTTTCCTTGACCATTACACATGCTTAGCTTTTTGTTTATTAACATAGTTTGTCGAGAAAACTTTTAAGCGGTCCACTTCTAGTTCCGTTTCATCCAAAAATTTGTCGAGTTTATCTAATCGCTCCATCTCACGCTTATAGATACGATTCATTTTTTTAATATCCTTTTCTATACCAAGGTCTTTCTTTTTGCCTAACATTTACAACACCTCTTAAAATAGTCTAGCTATTCTCTGATCAAGAACCTGGAATTCTGTAATATGTTTATATTGAATTTGAGCTATTTGACGACCATCCAAAATAACCGGTGCTGGATGAATAACAATGTTTTGATCTACACTCTTTGTAGGAGCAGTAACATTTTGAACATGATAAATGTTAGTATTAGACATTCTATTAGCTGCTGCATTAGCTGCACTTATGCTTTGACTAACCCCTGCTGCAAAACTATCCGGCATTCCAAAACTAGCCATTCTATTAGCTGCTGCTTTGATTAGACCACTGTTTTGATTAATCCCTTCTGCAACCCCTGCTGGGATCCATTTACCTACTTGATCACGCATGACACGACTCGGGCTGTGAATTCCAAGAAAATCTTTCATTCCTTCGGGGATTAACTTAGCAATGCTTTTAATTTTCTCTTTTACAGCACCAACCATAGAGCCTATTCCATTGATAAGACCGTTAACGATATCTTTTCCAATCTGCACCAAGTCAATGCCTTTAAAGGTGGAAACGATATTTTCCATTATGTTTTTTGCCGTCTGTTTAATTGTTTCCCATGCGCCTTTCCAGTCACCAGTAAAAATCTTTACGAAAACTTGGATGATACCCAAAATTAAATCAATAGCATTTTTTATACTTGTTTTAATCAATGCCCAAGCAACTTGAACAACTCCGGAAATAATTGGCCAAACACTCTGAAAAACCCCCTGGATAAACCCCATAACCATTTGGATATTAGACCAAACCATTCCGAAATAAGTTTGCACAATGGTCATAATTCCTTTTCCGTTTTCAGACCAAAAAGCTTGGATTTTTGATAGTATTTCTCCAAAAAACGTCATCACATTGGACATGACTGACTGGACGATATTCCAGATAAAATCTAATGCAACAGAAAAGGCATTTTTAATAGATTCCCATATTCCTTGAACCTTTGTTCGGAAAGCCTCGTTGTTCTTATATAACCCTACAAAAGCAGCCGTTAGCCCTGCTATAGCTGCTACAGTAATTCCGATTGGACCCGTAATAACTGTTAAGGCAGGAGCTAACCATGCGACCAATCCACCAGCTTCAGCAATTGCTATAGAAAGCCCTCCAAAGGCACCAACAATAGTACCAATGCTTGAAATAAATGTACCGGCAACAACAAGTAACGGTCCAATAGCTGCCGCTATGCCAGCTGTTGCTAGAATTACTTTTTGCGAGCTTGCACTTAATTTGGCGAATTTATCAATCCACGGTTGTAGTTTATTTAAAAATTTCATTGTGATTGGGATTAAAATATTGCCTAGCGTAATGCCTATATCTTTTAATTTATTCACCATAATTTTCATTTGGGAGGCAGTTGTTTTATACCGTTGAGATGCCTCATTTGTTAAAGCGTTGTTTTCTTTCCACCCATTTGTACCAACTTCAAGTGATCTCGTAAAAACAGCACTTGCTCCAGATGCTCTCATTAAAGCATCGCGCACCCGAATTTCTCCAAGTCCCATATCGCCAAGTACAGCTGCAACATTTCCTCCACCTTGCTTAATACTATCCAAACCTTTGATAAATGCGATAATTGCTTCGCTTGGGTCTTTTTTAAATGACTCAGCAAATTGTTTTGATGATATCCCTGCTACTTTGGCAAATTGCTTGAGTGCTGTTCCACCACTTAATGATGCGGTGTTCATTTCTAACATAACCCTTGAAAAAGCAGTACCGCCACTTTCTGCTTCAATTCCCACTGAACTAAGTGCACCAGCAAACGAAAGTACTTTAGCTTCACTCATTCCCACTTGGTGTCCGGCACCCGCAAGACGTAATCCCATTTGGACAATTTCGCTCTCTGTGGTGGCTAAATTATTACCAAGAGCAACAATTGTTGACCCTAGTCTATCAAAGTTTTTTTGTGGCATTTGCGTGATATTCGCAAATCGCGCTAAAGCTGTTGCTGCATCATCGCTAGTCATGTTTGTAGCCACGCCTAAATCCACCATAGTCCGAGTAAAGCCTAATATATTTTCTTTTTGTATTCCTAGCTGCCCTGCTGCCTCCGCTACACCGGCAATTTCCGTAGCAGTCGCTGGAATTTCTTTAGCCATTTTTCTAATACCGGATTCAAGTTTCTTAAATTCTACTTCCGTTCCATCTACTGTTTTGCGGACACCAGCAAAGGCTGATTCAAAATCTACAGCAGTTTTAAAAGCGGCAACACCAGCTGCAACAATAGGCGCTGTCACTTTCATAGATAAGTCTTTTCCGATGTTTTTCATCTTATCGCCGACGGCTTTCATTTTATCGCCAACTACTTGTAATTGCCGGCCCGTCTGATACCAACCACTAGATTGTGTGCGGATTCGCTGATTTATCTCGTCCAGTTCCGAATTCATACGAGCCATAGATGCTTGAGCATTATTATAAGCAACTAACATTCGCTGAGTAGCTGCATCATCTTCTCCTCTTGTAGCTTTTAACTGTTCGTAACGATTTTTCAGTTGTTCTACTTTCTGCCCTTGTACTTGTATAGACTGTTCTAAATACCTCGATTTAGCCTTTAAGCCGTCCATTGTGTTTCCGAAATTTTTAATGCCGGCACCAGTCAGTCTGAACTCTGATTGAGCGATTTTCAGACGATTATTGACGTCTTGTAGACCTCTTTTAAACTCAGCGTTGGTTAAGGTCAAATCAATATGCAAGGATCCAACATCTTCTGCCATGTATCACCTCACCTCCTAAAGTACGTCATCGATAAATCCAGTTTTTTCGGCACTTGTTTCAGACATCAACTCAAAATAAAAACCAATGTCCATTTCGTCTATTTCGTGGAGTTTATAGCCGTTTTTCATTAAATCTCGATATAAATCTTTTATCGTTTCGTAGGGGGTCTTTTGGCTTTTTTTGAGTTTGAGACACCTTCTACACCTTTCGTTGCCTGGTTGACGACTTCACTAAATACTTCCTGCAACTTTGGGAACATTCCTGCTAATTCTAGTCCATCCCATACATCATCCGGTGTAAATTGACTTCCAAAGGCTTCGCAAACAAACTCGATTAATTCATCCATCATTCCGACATTTATAGATTCGCCATGCAGTTTATCATTCATTTCAAGGGCTTTTCGAAAAATACGACCTTTAATAGCTGGGGCAAAAAACTTTTCTTCTTTATCGTTGATCAATAATGTAAGTTCCATTTTTGAACATCTCCTAATAAATTTTTATTTAAAAAAGGGAGTCTACTAGAGACTCCAAAAAAGGAATGATAGTGTTTAAGATGAATGAAAGAAAAAACTGGCCTTACTAAAACAAAAGAAGATATATATTAAATCCATATGGATCTAATAACAAATAAGTGGTGTTTATGCCTTCTTGATTCGAGTAAATCCTTTGTAGCTCGACACGTTACCACCAGCAAATACGCTACCCTTAATACAAATTTGACCACTCTTAAACTTGAAATCTCTTGATTCTTGGATATCAAGTCCTGAGAAGATAGGCATTTCATAAGCCAATGCCCGACCATATGCCATAAAGAACTCACCAGACGTAGCATCAGCAAATTTTTTCGCCGCACTATTAATGATGAACGGTACTTCGAAAGAATCTTGGCTGCTAATTGTACCAGCGTTGCCAGTAGCATCAAGTTTGATCTTGTAGTAACGATCACCGCTTGCAGTACGTAATTTTGAAAAATCCGAAAGTGTTTGCTTATTTAGGATTAAGGAGCAATTACCTTCCACAGACTCATCTCCACCATAACCAAATACGATTTTATCAAGTGTATCTGCATCAATCGCTGTAATGGTTAGATCAGATGTAGTTGGGATAACATTAGCTGGTGCTTTGAAAATACCAACAAGGCTGTTTGCTCCGCCGGTACCGACTAAGATTTGTTGAGCTAATTTCTTTCGGATTGCTGTTCTAGCTGCACCTAATGCAAAGGTTAGGTAATAATCTCCGCCAAGTTTCGCGACCTGTTCACTTACCTCGAAATAAGTAGTTATCTCAGCCTTATTGATTTGAACAAAATCTGTTTTAGGATCACTTTCGTAATAATCTGCACCTTCAGTGGTGTAATCAGCATCACCACTAGAAACGATAAATCCAGATTTGTAAGCCTCTCCGCCTTGTAATGGAATAGATTTAACTTGATCTACCAGGGAACTTACTTCGTTAAACCCTTGGTTTAATTGGTTACTAGAATGAGTCGGTGTAACTACCTTTCCGGATCCAATCGTAAGGGCCCGTATTTCCGATTCATTAATATCGAAAGATACGGCTTTACCGCTTGTGAATTGGTTAGCGCGTTGCTCAAATTGTTCCCTGTTCTCGGCTGACCGTTGATTTGATTGTTGATTTTGATAGCCGAAACCATAGGTTGCAATTGGATTTAATTGACCTTGTGGAGTGTATCTGACCTCATGTTCCTGACTATCTCGAATTTCCTCTAATTCTTCGTTGAGCTCGTCTAGTTGAAGGCTAATTTGACGAATTTCAACCTCACTATTGCTGGCTTTTCCTCGTTTTATTAGGTCCTTTTTTTCCTTTTTAATCTCGTTGATTCTAGTTGCTGGATCTGTATTACCCATGATTTTTTCACCTGCCAATTTAAAGTTGTTTTTTTACTCGTTTTTGAGTTCTCCAACTCTACTGACCAGTAAGCATTATCCAATGCCAGGTTACATTATCCAATGTGAACATCGATCACGAGCGTATTTATGAAAATCTCCTTTGGGAGAAAATCACCGTAATTATTTTTTGTTATTAGCTTTCCATTCAAGAAACTCTGCATATTCCAGATGTTCCTCATATTTTTTAATAGCTTCGTTTACACTATCTAAAGAGAAAGTGTGTTGCATACCTTTTAACGAACCTAAAATATGTTTTATTTCTACAACTGACATATCTTTGTGAAAAGGGAGTTTAAGAAATAAATTATCTTTCATTTCTTCTTCACGTTTTAAATCTCGATCAATAGCACTGCGTAAAATATCCGATGTTGAAAATTTCTTACCGAATTCTTCGTTAAGTTTTTCGGCAATTCCTTCTATTTTCTCTGCAATCTCTTCTGGAACCCTGACTGTTAATACTTTATCTGCCAAAGTAATCACTCCTGACTCTATTAATTGTATTTATTATATACTTTGTATACAAAGAATACAATAGCAATCCACAAGGAATAAAAGTCGATTTCAAACTTTTTCGAAAAACCTTGGACGATTTTCAATTTTCTTGGCCTATGTCACAAATGCGTCCCCTCTCCGGTCCCTCAGCTATTTGTGCATTTTTTTAACCCCGGGGGTAGTTACCACTTGTTTTTTTCTTCTTCACGCTCTCTTAGCTCCACAATTCTTTTATCCAGTTCATATTTCTTTTTATTTAGATTTAATTGCTCTTCATCCATTTGCCGTTGGTGCTGCTGATCAGAGAACAAATTAAAGTACTTGCCCAGCTGCTCGAGTGCCTTCATCTTGTCGTTAAGCTTTAGTGACACGCTGCCATCCTTATTAATCTTTAATTCTTGTATCAGTGTCCCATCAATCTGTGTAGTGTCCTTTAACTTAATATGGCCGTTGTCATACTCTAAGAAGTCCGTGATATCTGCGAATGCAATGTCAATGTACTTTTGGATGACTGCCATTCCATCCAAGTACATTTGTTTATGCTGCTTAGCTTTTAATCTTTCTATTTCCCTTTTTATACAAGGGTTTACAAGGTGTTTATATCCTTCTGAATTTGCAGTGTCATAAGAGCAGTTATAGGCCTTCTGATAAGCTTTTGTGGCACTGTAGTACTTGATGTAATAAGTACAGAATAGCTTTTGTTTGTCCGTTAATTTATTTGTTCTTTTTCGTTTTCTAGTCACATGGATTCAACTCCTAGAAGAAAGGCAAGCTTTACAATTGCACGGTTTCTATATTTGGTATAAGCAACTGGTGAAATTGAAGGGTTAAAGCGTTCCTTATACACATTGGAGTCACTTATGTAGTCGCTATCTGGTTGTAAATATCTCTCGGTAATAAGGAACTTTTCTTGGTCAGGTAGTTCATTTACTGCTGCTTCAACCCTTTTACATTTTTTAATGAATTTTTCATGCTGCTCACTAGAATAAAATGCCGATTCACTTTCAAGAGCCAGAACGGATTTAACTATTCTGTATTGTTCAAGGCATTTACTCACAGCTGCATGAATCCTTTTCTTATCTGCAGTGGTTAAAATATTTACTAGTTCCATTCCTTTCACCTCTATGCTAGAATTTAGATGAAAAAGAATAGTTCGATTTTAGTACCTTCACTAAGAAATAGTGGAGGTTTCTTTCTTTTCTCTTTCTGCTGCTTTACTTTCCGAAATTTTATATAGCTTCATATGTCCAGTGTTTAGATAAATTTTTTCTAAATCATTCTCGATGTTATTTAGTGAAAGAATATTGTTAATTATGTCGAACGCTACTTCTTCACGGGAGTAAAATTCATCGTTTACCAAAACGTCTACTAACTCCATTAATTTTGCCTTTGTCTCTGCTAAATTTGATAGTGTACTAAGATTCATTGAATTTCCTCCTAATATTTATTCAGACCTTATTTCTTCCAGGTACCTTTGAAATGCTGGTATAAACGCGAGAATGTTTCCGTTATTGTCTTTCGGTAAATTAGCAAAATGGTAATATACAATATCCTCAAATTCCTCATGATCCGTTAATTCTTCGATTCTTTCAATTTCCTTCAAAAGAACTTCATGATTTTTTTCGGAGACCATCATATGTTGCTTATGATATTTATTAAAGAAATGTTGATTATAAATTTTTAAAAAGAGACTGCCTTGGATTGGCAAATCCAAGTATATTTTTTTCTTTATCATTTCTTTACTCTTTATATACTGGGTATCGTCTTGTAGACCTCTAGAGGTATCGTTTTGTAGACTTCTAGAAGTATCGTTTTGTAGACTAGTGGAAGAATATTTTTCGATTTGCCATTCATCATAATTTTTGTTAAATGAAAGTATTTTCGACTTTCTTCCGCCACCCTTTTGAATTTCCAAAAGGACTTTATTTTCTATTAGTCCTTTTAAACTTTCGCTAACCCTAGTCCTTGTTAAATTAGTTGTTGACTCTAAGAACCCCAATGAAAATTCATGCTCTTCCCTTTGATATCCATATGTGTATCGCCAAACAACTAAAATGATTTTTAATTGATTTGTTGTAAATTTATATCTCTGGATCGCCTCTAATGATTGGTTGGAAATCTTAGTAAACCATTCATTGTTTTGTATGCCTGACATTCACCTCACCTTTTTCTTCTTTTCCTCTCCCAAGGAGGCGTTTTGCTGCCTGACCAAATTTCGACTTTCCCATCATTTACACCAGCATATAAATTCCGACCGGGATGCCCGCTCCATTGGAGATAAGTCTTTTCATCAATTCTTCCTGACATAAAAGAGCACTCTTTGCATTCATGGTAATCGCCCTGATCCTCAGTGTACTGTTCCCATTCAGTTTCAATTTCTCTCGAGCAAAGATTGCATTTGATACCCATAACTTGTTTTGGAAATTTCACTTTCATCACCGCCCTTACATCTGTTTAGCTAGTTAATGTCTACATTAATGCCGAAATTGTAGACATTAACCCCGAAAATGATTACATTAATCACTTTTGGTGGTACGCTTCCCAATTAATTATTTGGTTTACTGCTTCATCCCTGGATAGATCACCAGTTGCATATTCAAAAGCAATCTTGACATATTCATCAGCTTCAAAAATCCCGCGTTCCTCTTTTGGCATTCCAGTGAATTGCTTGATTGCATTAAATATCTCGTTCTCCAAAAAGCTAATTGTTTTAAAATCAACACTGCCTTTCGGAAATAGATTGGCCGTGTGAAATGCGATTTTCAGCATTTCAAGTAATTGCCCAACAACTAGTTGTTTAATCTCTTCTTCAATCATTCCGATTCCTGCCTTTCAAATTAGTTTTTAATACCAAGTCCCGTTGGATACATAGTGCCACCAGTCACCATTGCCGTAATAAACATTCAAGCATTTTTCTTCTTGATTTCTTTCAACCTTCACGATGTTGGAAAGAGTGTACTTTGCTCGCTTTTCTAAACCCATGCTGCGGTTATGGTCAGCGTAAACTTTTAGAAGCAGTTGGTACTCTTGATTGGTCAGATGTTTAGCCACGGGTAATTTTTTCATTTTTATGCCTCCTCACAAACATTTTCGTATTCCTGCTTTGCTATCCACGCATCCAGAGTAACTTTACGAAACATAATTCGATTACCGATACGATAATGCGGGATTGACTTTTGACGTACCATTTCACGCAATTTGAATTCGGATGCTCCGATGTAAGGAGCTGCTTCTTTTACTGTCATTCGTTCCATGTTTTTCACCACCATAATTTTTTTGTTGATACATCAACATTGTTGATACATCAAATATAATATGTTTATGTTGCTGTGTCAACATACATTTATTTATTTTTTTGTATATATTGTTGATTCACCAACAAAAGGGTATTATGTTATTGAAAGGAGGTAGGTTATTTTGGATGTTGTTGAATTTGGTATCTATATAAAAGAACTTAGAAAAAATGCTGGCTTAACGCTTTCTAAGCTTTCAGAAGTTTCTGGGGTATCCCATCCTTATCTATCACAAATTGAAAACGGGAAATTAAAAAAATATCCATCATCGGAAATTCTCATAAAAATCGCTAAACACCTTAATATTCACTATGCACATTTGTTAAAAAAGGTTGGGTATATTGATGAAGGCACTATAATGGTTGATGGTGAATTGTTAGTGTCTGAGGAAGAATATGAAGCATTTAAAAAAACTAGAGATGAAAGATATGAAAATGAAGAAGATGAAGAAAATCTATTTGATCTATTCAATTATCTTGAAATTAAAGATATTACTTACAAAGGAGATTATGTAACCGATAATCAACGTAAATTGATAGTATCTTACTTAGATGCACTATTTTCTAAAACGGATAAGGAGGATTAATATTTCATGGCAAGTATGCAAAAACGCGGCGAGAACTCCTGGTTGCTTGTTGTAGAATCTGGATATAATGCCAAAGGCGATAGGGCACGAAGGACAAAAACAGTGAGGGTGGAGGATAAGGCTTTATTAAAAACAAAGAAAAAATTACAAGACTATTTAGATGGGGAATTATACAAGTTTAGAATTGAGGTAGAAGCAGGGGAGTATATTTCCCCTGAAAAAATGTTGTTCTCTGCATTTGTTGAGGAATGGAGAAAGAAATATCTAATTAAGGAGTTTTCTCAAACAACTATAAATCAATATAATTCATTATTAAAAAATCATATATTACCGGCTTTTGGCCATATAAGAATAGATAAATTTAATACAATGCAAATTATCAACCTATTTTCACAGTTGAGGGAGAAAGGTTCTAGAAAAGATGGACGAGGGGAAACATTATCCGACAGAACGATATCACATGTTTATAGGGTTTTAAAAAAGTTATTCGATAAAGCGGAAGAATGGAATGTGATTAAAGATAACCCAATTAAAAAGGTATCAAAACCTAAGTTCGAGGAAAAGGAAATGGAGTATTATGAAGGGGAAGAGGCAAGGTTTGTAATTTTAGCCTTAGAAAAAGAAGAGATAATGTGGAAGTTATTCTTTTTGGGAGCAATGTTAGGCGGTCTTAGACGCGGTGAATTAATCGCATTACAATGGTCTGATATTGATTTTGAAACTTTATGTATTTCAATCGATAAAAACATTCCTCTAACGGAAAATGGTGAACCGATTATAAAAAAACCAAAAACTAAAAAATCTATTCGTATTGTAGATATGCCGGAATGGTATATGGAGGACCTAAAAAGATACAAGCTCGCTTGGAAACAAACAAAACTTTGTCTAGGAAACCACTGGGAAGGCGGAGATAAGGAGTATATTTTTCATGGAGGAAAAGGGAAGCCTTTATTTCATACAACACCAACAACAAAATGGAGAAGGTTTATTGATAAAAATAACTTAAAATATATTCGTCTTCATGATCTACGTCATACAATGGTAACTTTATTAATTGAAGCTGGGACCAACATGAAAGCAATACAAAAAAGAGCTGGACATTCCAGCGTGAAAGTTACCTCAGATATTTATGGGCATATAACAAAAAAGGTCAGCCGGGCAACAGCAGACCAGTTTAATAAATTTGATCCAAATCGTTTCGTCAACAATTCGTCAACAATCGATAAAAACGGATCATAATTTAAAGTAATGAAAAAAGAAAAAACCCTTATAGCACAAGGGTTTTTCTTTATGGAGACTAGGGGGATCGAACCCCTGACCTCTTGCATGCCATGCAAGCACTCTCCCAGCTGAGCTAAGCCCCCAATATGATTGGTACAAGAGAAATTATATCTGCATTATAAAATTCTTGCAAGAGAAAATTTTAAGATAGGGGACAAAATTTTCGCCATTAGCTTATACTTTCTATTTCCACCTTTTGTACCCCGTCTAAATTTGATACAGTTGCATAAACTTCAGTTGTCTTTTCTCGATAATCAACTGCCACTAATATTTGAACTAAATGATCCCCGTTATCTAAATCTTTTATCTTGAGCCTACGTATAATATATTTTTTCTCTATTAAAAAAGAAATAGCTGTATCGATTTGCGCTTGATCTCTTATAAATAGCTGAAGCATAATTTCTTTTTCCCGTAATTGTTTAGGACCCAATATTTTCATTAAAAAGGGTATTAATTCTACACTAATAATAAGTAATGCTACACCGGCAAAGGCTTCTACATAAAAGCCGGCACCTACTGCAATACCAATGCCTGCTGCTCCCCAAATCATCGCAGCCGTTGTCAACCCGGAAATGCTGTCATTCCCTCTTCTTAAAATGACCCCAGCCCCTAAAAAGCCAATGCCTGAGACAATTTGAGCTGCAAGTCGAAGTGGATCCATGGTGATTTTTACTTGATCTGAATTAGGAAACATATAAGCTGATTGAATCGATACAATCGTCAGCAAACAGCTTACAACGGAAATGACGAGACTTGTCTTTAGTCCAACAGGCTTTCTCTTTAATTCACGTTCAAGACCAATGATTAGGCCAAATGCTGCTGATAGTCCTAGTTTGATTAATATATCAACATCGATACTGCTCATATCAATTCACGTCCATTTTTAAGTTTATTGACTGAAGTTTTGATAAACTGATAGAAAATATTTTAGGATTAAATTAAACTGATGGAAGCCCTACATTGATTCTACACATAAAGGAGACTCTAATGGAAGAACCAAAAATAAATCCTTACGCCGCATTAGCTGTTGGTGTCATTGCCGTATCGGCCTCAGCTATTTTTGTAAAGCTTAGTACGGCACCCTCTGGGGTAATCGCTTTTTACCGTCTGTTTTTTTCTGTCCTATTCATGCTACCCCTATTTTTAACTAAACATGTTTCAGAACTGCGTCTGATTACGAAAAAAGACTGGCTATTTTCCGCAATTGCCGGGATATTATTAGCTTTTCATTTTATTCTGTGGTTTGAATCTCTAAACTACACTTCGGTTGCAAGTTCTACAGTCCTGGTCACATTACAGCCATTATTTGCTTTTGTGGGCACCTATATCTTCTTTAAGGAGAAATTGTCCAGTACAGCAATCATTAGTGGGATTATTGCAGTGGCTGGGAGTGTCGTTATTAGTTGGGGGGACTTCCGAATTAGTGGAACAGCATTATTTGGAGATGCCCTTGCCCTAATTGCTTGCGCATTTGTCACAGCTTATTTATTATTCGGTCAAAATGTTCGAAAAAGACTATCTCTTATTACATATACATTTGTTGTTTATTTTATGAGTTCAGTAACCCTTTTAATTTATTCACTGGCGGTAAATCAGCCATTATTTCCATATCCATCAAAGGATTGGATTTATTTTATTCTGCTTGCCCTTATCCCTACCTTACTTGGACACACCTTGTTCAATTGGTCTTTAAAATGGCTCAGCACCTCGAGCATTTCAATGGCTATATTATTCGAGCCAGTTGGAGCTGCGATTCTCGCCTACTTTTTATTAGATGAATTTGTTATTTGGACACAGCTTGTGGGCGGAGGAATTGTAATTGGTGGAATCCTGCTTTTTGTTATGGATGAAAGGAAAAGATTGAAAGTAAATAATAGTGTAAAGGAACAATGATTGTTAGAGAGCATATATTTCCCTAAAAGAAGATGAATGCAGATTGCAATATACATTTTGAAAAAACTTTTAAAATTATATTGCAATCATAATTTTTTCGTGTTATATTAATTCTCGTCCTCTTCGAGAGAGTCAAATAACGAAAAAAAGAAATAAAAAAATGTTATTGACATTATGAAGATGGATATGATAAATTAAAGAAGTCGCTTTTGAGCGGCGGAAGAAAATAGACTTAGACGAGTACTTATAAAATCGATAAGATTTAATGAGGAAAATCAAAATTGCTCTTTGAAAACTAAACAAACAAAAACGTCAACAAACAAAAAAATTATTAGTTTCA